>JADJPZ010000004.1:2400000-2708125 GCA_016713025.1 Saprospiraceae bacterium
GTTCACAAGGCTCGAGGGACTCATAGCATTCTTTTGGCAATAATTGATACAACTTTGTACCTTCTGTTTTCCATTCAATCATTTCCTCACTGGCGTCTTTGATGACTTTTCCAGGATTACCTGCCACTATTTTGCGTGGTTCAATGATGGTACCTGCTTTTATAAATGTTAGTGCCCCAATGATACATTCGTCACCAATGATCACTTCATCCATAATGACACTATTCATTCCTACAAGTACATTGCGCCCAATGTGGGCACCATGGATAATGGCACCGTGTCCAATGTGTGCCGCATCTGCCAGGATAACGGTCTTACCCGGAAACATATGGATAGTACAGTTTTCCTGAACATTGCATCCGTCTTTGATGATGATGGCACCCCAGTCACCCCTGATGGCTGCTCCGGGTCCTATATATACGTTTTGGCCTATTATGACATTGCCTGTTACTGATGCCATCGGATGCACAAACGAAGTTTCATCCACAACTGGAATGTAGCCATTAAATTTATATATCATATCGACAAAGGTATAGCTTTTTTCAATCTTTCAAGTATCATGGCAGCAGCAGGGCAGATTGTTGTATTTGTGATATTCAACGATATTCTTTGTGGATATTCTTTTTCATCTGTATGGGGATATCGTCTGCATGATTCTGGTCTGACTTCGTATATGGCACAATTGTTTTCTGAGTTAAGGAATACACATGGTACATTTTTCATCATCATTTCACCATCAAAATCTGTAATGACATATAGTTTCAAAAACTGAGAAGCTGGCATGTGAAGAAACCTGGCAATACGTTTTACGTCTTGACGGGTGATCAAAGCAGGTGTAGTCTTACAACAGTTGCCGCATGAAAGACAATCGGTAATTTGGAACACCTCATGGTGAATTTTCCTTAATATCGGGATTGTATTTTCTGAGTCAGAACTTTTAAGTTTTCTCAGATATATTTCATTGATCTTTTTAGATTCTTTGGCATTTTGGAGAGAGATGCTGTCTTCAGGATTCATCTTATACTGTGCCTTGTTAGTGACTATTCGTCTTTTATCATTATGATTTCACTTATATTATTATGTTCTTCATCCGGAACCTTAATTTTTATAAGATACTTACCATTGGAAAATTTATATGCCGGTATACACTGATATTCTGATGCAGAATTTCTCTCGAGTACTTTTTCGAAACTGTCGAGATGATGTATGGATACTGTGTAAAGTTTGAAATCAGGATTATCAATATACAATAGAGGTAATTCTCCTACAGAAGTGGGAATAAGATTCAGGCAACAAAATGTATTATATTCTATCTTGAGTGCAGAAGTACTGAAAAAACTGTATTGTCCGGACTTCTCACTATTTTCATTTGTCAATACACGCCAGAAGTATTCTTTCGATTTTGCAAGTGAAGGCATATTAAGAGCGGTACCACTTATCATCGTGTCAAGGATGATATGGCTGAAATCTCTGTTTTCGGAAATTTGCAAAGTTACCATAGGCTGAAGCCTACTGATTGACCATTTCAAAGTGATGTCTTTGTAAAAGACCGTTTGATTCTCCTGTGGGAAAACATATCTAAGTCGGGATGAAGAAGTAACCGCATCATCTTTGAATCCATACAAACATGAGAAACTCCATGCCATAAATAACAAGGTCAAACAAAAACCTCTACACAACAAAATACTCACAAGTAACCGAAGATTAAAATATTCCGATAAAGATATTAAGATTCTACATATATTAACTATTTCTGTATGACATTTTATGATTTTAATTAAAAAGAATTGTTATTAAGTTTTCTCCAAAAAAAATAACTCAATGATATTCAATTAATATTCAAGCTCAATAAAAATGAAAACGTTTAACGATCAATGTAGTAAAATACATCATTTTATGATTTTCTGTATCGAAAATTATTAAAAGTTGTTGCATTTTTTAAAATGAATAATTTTATAAGAGGACATTAATATATATAACCTAAAAATCTAAAATGAATTTCCAATTACGGCCCAAAATTACTGCAAAATCATTCACTGCGAACACCTTTGACTTCGCACCATAGTGATGACTACAGCATAGCTGCACACAGTATGATTTGTCGTCAAAAGTGTTGATTTTATTGTAATTTTGGCCTTCATAACGGAATCATTTTAGATATTTAGGTATAACAATACCCGAAAGCCATGATAACTTTCGGGCATTGTAATATTTCAATTTCAATGTTGTTTAGTTAAGACTTCTTTATGAAGCCTTTCCCTTGTAAGGGAAAGGCTTAGATAGGGTAAAAAACAGAAAAATTCCTTATCTAAATGACATTGATTTCAATTTTGTGTCTCCTCCGAAAACAAATGTTATATCATGATTAAAAGTTTTGCAACCATGCCATGCCTTATCAGCAAGCAGAGCTAAATCGAAACATTTGATTATCAATGCAGTAGAAATCAATTTTATTTTGTTTCGCTTCATCAAAGACTTTTCGGAGCGGATGGAATTTTAAAATTTAAAAATCAGAATTTAAAATTAATTGCTAGATTAAGTAAAGTGCCCAACTGGCTGAAATGACTACCATCATACGCAGTTACAGGATATCTTCCATTGAATGTGATATTTGACATTTCACTTTTTAGTTTTGCAGCATCTTTTACGATGGCCTCACCAGCTGGTGTCAAACCTACCACTTTAAATTCAGGTAATACGTTGAATATATTACCAATATTAAAATTGATGGTAGTCTTGTCACTTACCTTATAAATAATCCCCAAATCGGTAACCACTTTTGGTATAAATTGTTGTTCCAGATCAGTTGTGGATGAAAAATCAGCCAATCTGAACTTAGTCGGACCGAATAAAGTATTATTCAGCGAGAAACCAAACTTACCTACATTATAGTCCAGCCCTAAAATGGCTTTGTACTGAGGTCTGGAAGTCAGCATCAAGGCTTCTTGTGTTGGGTCAAAAATTGATTTTTTGGCGTCGGAAATGATTTTAGGCTCTTTTAATTCTAATTTTTCATTTGAAAGCATATAGTTACCTGACAGGTTGATACCTATTTGATTACCTCCAAATTGCAATCCTCTGTAACCCAATACTAAGTCTATCCCTGAAGTTCTGGTATTTATACCATTGGTAAAAAATTGAATACCTGCCACTTCATTGGTTGTCAAAATTTTATCTAAGGGATTATTTGCATTTCCGGTTGGCCTGATGACCGACGAAAGAAGTATTCTGTCATTCACCGTGATATTAAAGTAATCAAAAGTCAATGAAAAATCAGAACTTGGCTTCAATCCTATCCCCGCGGTAAAGTTGAATGATTTCTCAGGTGCTAAAGTCGGAACACCCAATTGTTTTATCTGAGCGGATCCATTTCTAAAGATACCTGTCTCTTTGATGACACCATCTACAAATGATGCCTGAGTTGTTTGCAGGTTGATCTGATGCAATGTAGGAGCTCTGAAACCTGTAGAAGCTGATGCTCTCAGGGTAACTTTATCATCATTAAACTTATATCTTGTAGATGCCTTCCATACAAATGCATTACCAAAGTCAGAATAATTTTCTAATCGACCAGTCATAGCCACTAAGAAGTCATCAGTAAGATCAAAATTGAAGTCGGCATATGCGCCTAAATTAAATCTAGTAAATAATCCAGAATTTTCAGGTCTGGTGCCTGGAAATGAGTTGGCTCCTGCAGGGGCATCCAAAGGTCCTTTAATCCAGGAAGCTTCGTCTCCTTCCAATATTTCGAAATTTTCTACTCTAACTTCTGATCCGACTGCAAAAGAGATTTTTTCAGTCAAAACTTTGGAGATATCTATATTCCCTACATTATGATTAAACTTATATCCCCCTGGCCTAAACTGTATAGGAGATGCAGCACCCAGTGATCTGTTATAAGTGTTTAAAACCGTATAAATCTGTACATTACCACCTGTAGTAAAACTGACATCGGTTTTCCAGCCATTTTTTTCATTGATAAATCCAAGTGTACCGTTGTAATCATTAAGATCGCCATCGAAAGTCGGTACATACCCAATGTACTCCTGGCCAGCTGGTGTGAGAAGACCAAAGTCCGTAGTAATCCAATAAGGTGCTCTGTAGTTAGCAAAACTATTGACTCTCTTATAGACATAAGCAGCATTGGCATATAGTCTGGTCGACGAGGTCAAATCCACGCCTGCGTTGGCTGAAAATTTGGCTGATTTGGTCTCAGGAGCTCCGTTGACGTGACCTCCATCAGGAAATTTATCCAAAAACTTCTTAGTCACTGCTTCTGACACTCCCCAATATTCGGCTTCGTCTTTTACACTCAATATGCCAGGTCTGTTGGCCAGTCCTACTCTTCCAAAATTAGCAGTATAATTTATGAAGCCCTTGTTTCCAATTTTTGCACCTTGGTTTAGAGTGATTCCTAATGCTTCGCCATCACCTTTGTGCGTGATGCCGGTGTTTATAGTGACAGATCCACCATCATAATCATCCTTTAGGATCACGTTCATGACCCCTGCGATAGCATCTGAACCATACTGAGCAGATGCACCATCACGCAGAATTTCAACTCTTTTAATCGCATCTGCAGGAATTGCTGAGATATCTGCACCAGTCTCACCGCGTCCAGGAGCTGTCTGAGTATAAACAAGTGCAGACATGTTTTTTCTTTTACCATTGATAAGAATCAAAGTTCGGCTTGGTCCCATGTTTCTGATTTCATAAGGGTCGAGGAGTGATGTGGCATCATTGACCGGTGTCTGTACAGTATTAAATGAAGGTACTCTGTACTGTAGTGCTTTGTCAAAAGTGGTTTGACCAGTTGTCAAAAGGTCTTTGCCTGAAAATACATCAACAGGAAGTGGACTTGTCGTATTTGATCTAGGTGCAGCTCTTGTACCGACTACAACTACATCACTTAATGTCACTGCGTCATCGGACAAAGTAAAGTCCAAAGTCTTTATTTCTCCCTGATCAACAAAAACATTCAAAACTTGAGATGTGTAACCGACAAATGATACTTTGATACTATAAGTGCCGGAAACTACACTGATTGAATAAGATCCATCTACTTCGGTGATAGTACCTACATTGCCCGGACTTGTAGAAATATTAGCCCCAATGATGGCATTGCCTTCGTTATCTTTTACCAGCCCTTTGATTGTACCTTTTTGTGCATTTGCAAGATTAATTGCACATATACACAATAGTAAGAAAATGAGTTTTTGCATAAAAAAATAATTTAAAAATTGTTAGATAAAAATTTTGTTTTGAAAATAATAGGAATAAACAGAGACAAATATATAAATACATCTTTAATATATCATATTTATCTATATAAAGCGTGTAAAACAAAATGCACAAGTTCTTAATTTTTTCCTCACTAAATCTGTCTTTCTGGTTTTTTGGGTAGATTCATTCCATCTATAGCCTGTCTTGTTAGGAATGAGACTAGTAAGGTTCATAGCTTTTATTGATGAGTGGCATGACATTTATAAAAGGAAAGTAAGAAAATCCAGAGATGTCGAAAAAATGTCCAGATCCGAAGGATATATGTTTAGTGGTATCAGCACAAGTTGCAAACTTGGTCCAGCAGGGTGGAATTTCAAAACCAACACTGGAAAATATAGAATCTCATGTATGTCAAGTGTCAGATGCCAATACGGAATTATCATCAACCAATCTAGACTCCAAACGCACTCAACTTAACGCCAAAATCGAGTATCTTGAATCCAAGATTGATGAGTTGGTGTGTGAAGTGTATTGTATAAGTTATGAGCAGCTTTTTCACATATAATAACACAAAAGAGAAGAGGCTGGGTATATTCCTGCCTCATTCTCTTATATTATCATAAGTTGCATATTAACAATTGTGCCTAATTCAACAGATTATGGTTCTGTAAAAAAGCAAAGCGAATGACTGCGGAGTTTTAAATTGTGACAAAGTCACCAAAAATGACATGTACATGAGTAGTAAACAATTTTAAATAAAACTATATAGTATGCGCTGTTGATAATTTTATTCCGTTATTAAATATATCTCTGGCAATTGCGATGCCCAGAGGTACTCCACCGACTCCAACCGATGTAGCTCCGGATGGCTCCATCATCGCTTCATTGATGGTGATTTCTTTACCTCCATCGCTCGCATTTCCAAATGCCCCAGGATGAACCCCAAAAGCATCATAATACCAATGCACTCCCAAAAACACTCTGCTTAGTCCATTTTCAAATATCATTTGTTTGATACCTCCAGGAAAATTACGAACATGTCGTGGTCTTGTGGTACCTTTATTATCTTTAGATACTCCATTAAATTCGTCTGAAATAAAATCTATTCCATTGACTACATTTATACCAGCAGGATCCGCTGGTGCTGCATAAATCAATCTTGCTATTTCTAAGGCAGCTGCTCCAAATGTAGCATGACCCGAAGGATATGCAGGAAAATCAGGAGTAAAATTTCTGCCATCTTTTACATTTGTTTTTGGGGCTCCCAATGGCAACCAGTTGATACGGCACAAATTATCAATGTCATTGTTAGCCGTATCGGAATAACCCATAGAAATGTCATGTTCCCTGACCCCGACGACTGGTCTCCAGTGGTTGTAAACATACTTTTGTTCCCAAGCCAAAATACCTGCATCACCCATTGCCACATTTGCCATAGTAAATAATAATACATTTGTATCTATATTGCTACTCATCTTGCAGGAAATTTCTCTAAGCAACTGGTTATATAATCGTGGAGGCGTGCCTAGGTCTACAGCACCATCATATCCCCAGAATATGCCAATCAGTTCTTCTTCCATTGTCCGCCTTCTATTTGCTAGTGTTTGAGGCAAGGTTCCAATCAATTCAGGAGCAATACCTTTAGCGATTACCTGTTTTAATGCATTTTGGTAGTCCCCGGAACTCAGTGTAGGATGTGGGTCAAGTGCCCATGATTGTGTCACGGCAAAACACTTTGATTCTTTACCATAAAATGGAGCATGTGATCCTTGATCGTTGCTGGGATCATTTCTGTGATAACCCTTGGCCACGGATTGAATGTAACTATCATCATTAGCATTTGGATCATTTTTACGATCTTTCCAAAGTTCGTGAGTGACAAATACTCCAAATGTATGCCCTCCGATTCCTATTGAGTCATCTAACTTGGCTTCCGAATACTTTTTCTTAAAAAAGCAGTTTGGGAAGGATACAGTTTGGATAGCATGGTGCACGCTGCTGTAGCTATCGCTGTATCTCTATCTGATATTCCTAATGGACTAACAGGACCTGTAAGGTAAACTGGTAGCGTCGTACCTGGTGTAGTTCCAACATATGCATCATACATGGCTAAATGCACCATGGCTAAGGCTCTGGAACTCAGTGGTGGGCCTGTTTGCTCATTCATGCCATTGGAGTGACTAACTTTGTTTGCTTCTAAAGCGACTTCATTCCAATACAAAATTTGATCTGTGTTGTTTGCCATTTTTGTTAAATTAAATTGTTAAAAAATTGATTATTTAAAGACTTAGTTTTAAAAAACTTTACATCATAAGTGGGACAAACAATTGTTATGTTGAAAATACCCAATTGCTGCTCCAGTACTTATTTTGAATCTATTACCTAAATAGTTTCCAACTGCACTTTTTTCTTCGTCCTTTACCCCACAAAGATACGCCACTGATACACCTAAAGCAATATAACTTTTGTTATATATTTCGATGACAGGTATATTATTTTAATAAATATCTCCTTGTAAAATATAACAAATGTTATACTCTATAATAGCAAAATATAATTACGAGATATATTAGCCTTTCTTTCGTATATACTCCAGCCCTTCCCTACCCTGTAGCCCACCGGTATGGATATAAACAATAGTGGCACCGGGAGCAATGAAGTCCTTCTTTATCAGGTCGAAGAGACCGAAAAGTGCCTTGCCATTATAGACATGGTCAAGAGGTATCAGGTAGTCTGACTCAAATTGTACCATAAAGTCCAGCAGTGATTGATCCCACTTGCCATATCCACCGAAGTGATAGTCCGTGTTTACGGTCAGAATAGAATGTTAGATTTTCAGCGATGACTTTAGCTCCTTCATCACCGATTTGGTTTGACTTTTAATTCTATAGCTATGATATTTTCCTATTTGCAATTGTACAATTAGCAATTGTATGCTGATAGCCTTACCTACTTTTTGAGAGTAAGGCTTGTAAGTAGCAAAATAAAATATTACTTTTACCTATATTTCTGAAAATCTAATTTAACCTAATTACATGATGTACGTGCTACCTGCACAAACTTTAATCATTATTTTTCAAAGTAATTAACACTTATTAATAAAATAGTTAATTTTGGTTCGAAACTTACTTTTCATCATTTTATTCTTGTCTTATAAACACTCCTGTGAGGCACAAGATACATTGCGAATAAAATCCAATATGTATCGAGTACTACCATCATTTCCAATCATACAAGATCAGAATTACGACAAATTTGAAGCTAAGAATCTTATTTTTAAAAAGAACGTAGTAGGTTATAAAGATAGGGGAAGGATATTTAGATCGTATAGCAATTATTGGACCGGAGGTATTTTATTAAATGAGTCTTCCGGTCCCATACCAATATTATTAGAAGGAAACTTTAAAGAGATTTGGGTTGATGGAAAACCCATTTCTTTTTGTGGTTACAAAGAGTGTGAAGATCCCGATGGAATTATAAAGCAACCACAATTATTATCAGCATATGTTGAAGTAGGAGTCGGCTCACATTTATTTGTAGCTAAACTTGGCGATTTCCATTTGAAAAAAAAATTCAATGTAGCTTTTAGTGACAGAACTCATTTCGAGGGTAATACTTTCAGTAATCATGGATCTTATTTTTATATATTAGCCTTCTTTAGTGGTATTTTTTTTGTTTTAATGCTTTTGTCTATCCTAATGTATTTTCTCATAAAAGATAAATCCTTTTTTTACTATTCTATTTTTTGCTTTAGTCTTTGGATTCATGTAAATCGAACTTTGGGAGAAAACTTTGAATATTTCTATTTTATTGATGATCTACTGCCCTGGCTTTATTGGAAATACATTTGGTTTAGCATTTTGTTTATCAGTTACTTCTTATTTGGTACTAGTTATATAAAAGAGTATAAAAACTATGCTGAGATTGATAAGTTGATTTCTAAATATATCAAAGTTTTACTATTATGCTTGGTGCCAGAATTGATATTCCTCTCATTAGGGTTTTATGAAATTTCATACACATATTATTTTATAGTCAGATATATTTCCGGTTTGTTTGGAATTTACATTTTGTTCTTACTTTATAAAGAACGAGAGAATGTATTCGTGAAATTTGTTATTGTTGGTGGAAGTCTCTTGTTGTCTTCAGAATTAATTACATCAACTTTTCAAAATCAGGTAAGTAGAATAATAGGATTGTTGGGTTTATTGTTTGAGATTATTGTATTTTCAGCCGCATTGGCATACAAAGTATATTACGAGTATTATCATGTAGTGGTTTTGGAAAAGAAAATGCAAACAAAGAATTGACAATTGAAAAGTTAGAGAAAGAAAAATTAAAATTGAGTATGAGCACATTACAGACCCAACTAAATCCACATTTCATATTTAACTCTATGAACTCCATTAAAGAATTTATAATGTCGAATCAAACAAATATTGCCTCTGATTACTTGACCAAATTTTCTGTCTTGATGAGGAAGGTTTTAGATTATAGCTCAAAAGAGAGCATAATTTTGGATGAGGAAATTTTAGTTACCAAGCAATACATTGAGTTTTTACAACTGATGAGTTCAAACCAAGTTACTTATGAAATTCAAGTGCAAGACGATCTCGAATCTGATTTAATTTTGGTTCCTCCTTTATTGCTTCAGCCTTACATTGAAAACATTTTTAAACATGCTTTTACAAAGAAAACGCTTAACAATAGATTTATCATTAAAATATTTGAAGAAGAATTCAAACTTATAATAGAAATTACAGACAATGGTATCGGAATGCACACTTCAAATCACGACAGAAGAATACATACACCAAAGGGCATGGAAATTACCAAAAGCAGGATAAAGACATGGGGTATTTTTTATAATAAAAAATGTAATGTAACAATTTTCGATATCCGTAAAGATAATATCCAAAATGGCACAAGAGTTAAAATTGAGATATAAACCTACTGATAAGATACTAAGAACTACTTTCGTCTTTAAATATTTTTTTTATTCTGTTTACAAATTCATCCTTTTTTCTCCTGCTTATCTCCAGTTCTGCACCATTATCCATAATCACTGAACCACCTAAACCTTTACGGTATTCCTTGATTCTTGACAAGTTTATAATAAATGATCTATGTATTCTTAAAAACAAACCAGGGTCAAGAATTGATTCATACTCTGCCATAGTCTTTGAACTGACAATTTGCTTATTCCCTGCCATCTTAAAAATTGTATAGCAAGTATCAGCTTCGCAATATATGATATCTTGCGAATCGATAATATTAAAACCATTCATATGCTGTATACAGATCTTCATAGCCATAGGATCCTTGATACTTGTTACATTGTGAATCAAAGTTTTCAAATCTGTCTTAATATTTGTTTGGTTTATTTGCTCAACGACTTTTTTAATCGCATCAGAAAAGAGTACTTCGTCCAAAGGTTTTAGTAAATAATCTATGGCGCTATACTTAAAGGACTTAATAGCATATTCATTGTAAGCAGTGACAAATATTGTTTTGAATTCCCGAAAATTTACTCTTTCCAATATTTCAAATCCATTGAATTTTGGGATGTGAATATCCAGTATGATTAATTGGGGCTTCATCTTATTTATAACTTCAATCGCCTCTTCAGCATCGCTTATAGATGCTATGATTTCAATATCATTATTTGAAGATACAAAGTGCTCTATGATTTTTAAGCCTCTGACTTCATCGTCAATAATTATTGTTCTTATTTTCATTCATTTGTGTATTACATAGGTATTCTACAAATATGATTTATCCCAAAAATGCTGATTCACCGTGCAGGAAAGATTTCCAAATAAGGCAAATTGCGTTTCATAGACTCATTACAAATCTCATTATTGAAATTCAGGTAAAAGTAAAACGCATAAAATTGGTATTGTCGGTCATGTTCAGAACTTCCAGACTGTACTGTTTTTTAAACTTTTTGTTTATAAGTCTTATTCTTTTCATGATCATCGAAATATTTTTTATATGCAATAAATTTGTATCATTATCAAATTTTATTTCGTTGCTATTGTCGTAAATATCACAATACACGGTATTATCCTCCTTGATTAATATGATTTTCAAAGCTTTAGTACCGCTCACTCCTGCTAACTTATACCAAACGATGTTTTAAATTAATAGCTCAAAAATAAATGAAGGAAGTGTTATATTTACATCAATATTATGATCCTTTTCTATAGAAAATGTAAAATCTTTTATTCTTAACTTTTCAATCTCTAAGTACTTTGTCAACAAATCCAGTTCAGAATGTAGCTGCACCAGAGACGATTTCGAATTTTCGATTCTAGCTCTCAATATAGTTGCAAATTTGCTTAAATACTTTCTTGCACTTTCATTTTCATTATAGATGATCATTTGCAAGATTGTGTTTATACTGTTGAAGATAAAATGAGAGTTCATTTGTGAATATAAGGCTTCTTGTTCGAGGTTGGCCATTTGCAGTTCGTTTTCGAATTTTTGATTTAACTTTGTAATTCGATCAGATAATGCAAATCCTGATAAAAGAAGTAGAGACAAGATAATAAGAGTGACAAACCAAGTCTCCAGCCAAAAGGGTTTTTTGATTAAAATATTAAATGGAGAAGAGCTTTCGCTTATGTTATGACCATTGTCATAACTTCTAATATTAAAAACATATTCTCCGGGTTTCAGTTGAGTATAGTTTGCAAAAGGTCTTTTTCCGGCATCTACCCACCCTTCATCTACACCTGTAAGTTTATACTGATAATTGATGTTTTGTGCATTAGCAGGATTTGGTACAACAAAGTCAAATGAAATAAAATTTTGTGTTGACTCCAGGGTAACGTGGTCTTTGTATTCAGCAAAAACGTTAGCGCTATGTTCTCTATTCATAACCTTAAACTGAGTAATGATTGGTTTTCTTACTTCATTTGTATGATTTAGCTTTTTGATATCTACACTATTTACTCCATTGATACCTCCAAAATAAAAAATGCCATTTTTTGACTTAAAACAACTCCCGGTATTAAACTCATAATCTTGCAGGCCATCTGCCGGGGTATAATTTTTAATATTAAAATTCATTAATGAAATCATACTCAAACCTTTGTTGTGAGATACCCAAATGTTGTTTTCTTCATCCTTGAGTACTGCATAAATAAAATCATCAGATAAACCGGTTTTTTTATCCCATAATTTGATTATTTGTTTTTTATTAAAATCAAATTCTATCAACCCTTTGTCAGTAGCAATCCACCAAGTACTCGAATCTTTAAAAAATGACGAGCTGAAACAGATATGTGTTGCAATGCACTAAATTCCTCCATTTGATTTGATACTAAATCATACGTTACGAAATTTTTAGATGTAGTAGCAAAACCTACAACATGTTTAGATAAATATTGAATACTTCTGGCGGTCAAGTCCTCCAGAGTAAATCGTTTCAACTTTTGTTGACAATTTTGCCATTTATTTTTGTTGATATCAAAACACATAGTGCCATATTCGCCACTCACCATTATGTTTTCTTGATTTTCATTTATATTTAGAGCATAGAGTTTTTGAGACTTTGTGTCATTATTATTGGCATGAAGTTCAATTTTTTTTGTTTTCTTATCAAATGAACATAGCCCTGCCCATGTAGCAAGCCATAACCGATTTTTATACTCTTTGATGTCGTAAATATTTCTTGATTCTACAGGCAATCGAGGATTGAAATAATATTTGTATGATTTATTTATTAAATTATACTCCAATAGTCCACCAATCAATGTTCCCATGTACAAAAAATGATCTTCGACATTGTTAATGCAAAGAATCATTCTATCTGAATCTCCATTAGGTGCTCGGATTTTTTCAAAAGTATTGAGTCGGGAAGAAAATTTTGCCAAACCACCACCACTTTGACCTATCCAAACATCATTATTATGGTCTTCAAATATCGACAATATAAAGTTTTTTTTCAAACTATTGACAGAATTACCTGCAAAACCCGTTTCATATCTGCCGGAAAAAATTTGATACTGCAAAACACCTTTGCTTCTGCTCCCTAGCCAAATTTCATTATTTTGCAAAACAGCTATTTTGTTTATATCTTTAAATTTTTTATCAATTTTATTTATTGAAATCAGATTAATAAGATCTCCACTATATACAATTTCATAAATGATCAGACCATGTTTAGCACAGGCTGCAAACAATGTATCACCTTTTGTGGATATCGCTTTGATGTCTAAATTTTGGGCTGAAATGGCCGGTTTTGTAAAGTTAATTTGGTTGTTTGTATGTATAAAATATAAATTTGCAGGTGAAGAAACAACTACCCCATCTTTGGTCGCAGCCATATCCGTCAACAATAAGGCTGTATTGTCTTCATTTATGAATCGTTGTACCCTATGTTCCTTAAAATTGTATTTAAAAACTCCATGTGAAAAAGTCAAAATCCAGAAATCCTGTTTATTTACAAGGATTTTTTTGGGATTTATTTTGTTGGGTAATTTCAGATTATAAAATAAATGTAAATGCGGATGAAATTTTCTGGAATAAAGGTCAAAAAGCAACAGTTCGTTTTCAGTGCCTATCAGCAAATACTGAACATTAAAAACCAGAATTGACTTAATTATGGATGATCTTGGGATGTTATCCGATGTACTGGGTCTATACACATTAAATGTTTTCCCATCAAAACTATTGAGACCGTCATTAGTAGCAATCCAAAGCATGCCATCTTTAGTTTGTACTATATCATAGACTGAGTTCTGTGACAGGCCATTGTCTATAGTATAGGTCTCAAAACTAAGTTGCGACATTAGATCAAAAGACAATAGTAGGAGTTGTAATATGAAAAACCATTTATTGATAACTACTGATTTTACTTAACTTTGAAAAGATTCGCTAACAAAATTACATTTATTTTTGGTTGTACAATGTTACCATTTGAAAAAAAAATATAGCATTGCAGTTCATGGGTAAATACATACCGTATATTTAAAATATACTTCCATTTAATAATTATATCACCTCAAATTTTTTTAATCAAAAATGCCTTCACTATTTAGTTTTTGTAATGTTTAAAATAAGTGTTACCAATTCTCCTCGCCTTTTAATTGAAATGAAGAATCTAAAAACGTGTGTATATCATATTGCACTTTTGTGAAAAAAATTAACTTGCTACATTTGCCTATACTTACCCCCAGCCCCTTATATGTTTGCATTTTAAAAATTAATGGTTTCAAGATAAACAAATAATTTATAACTTGGCGGTTGAAGGGGAACACCCCTTGATACTTAGATATCGTCCTTTAGTGTCCCTTTCGCCAAGCTTAATCATGAGGTATAACTTGATACATTGATATCGTATAATATAAGGGAATGTAAGGCTTGACATTTTTTAACACATTTTAAAGTAATTTATGTATGAAAGTTGGATTTGGAGGACTGGACGCAAGTAAAGGTTATTGTGATTTCAGTTTAATTTCGAAGGGTAATGAATTTACTAATCGCAGGATGAATTTTATTGATAATCAATCCGGTCTTGATGAACTCAAAAAAGTCTTATCACAGGCACTTTTGTCTATTGATAAAATCTATTTGGCTATTGAAAGTACCGGTGGGTATGAAAACAATTGGTATAATCAATTGGTAAGTTTTGATAAGCGAATCATCATGTTCAGGATTAATCCGTTGCGGACACATCATGAGTCAAAAAGAATATGCATCGCAATATTAATGACGCCATCAGTAGTGAAATTATAGCTAGGCATGTATCTGAAAATTATGAGGAACTAGAGAAAGCCAAGCCTAGATCCTTACATTTTTATACTGCGAAACAGATGCACAAAACTATACAAGGATTTATTAAACAAAAGACGAGAAATATCAACCAACTTGAGAAAGTAGTGTATAGTTGTATTCCTGGTCTTTTAACTTTTAGTAAAAATGGCATGCCAAAATACATGTATAAAGTACTTCAAAAGTATCCATCAAAGGCAAAGATATTAAATGCGAAAACAGCTTCATTGGCTAAAATCAAAGGGTTAACCATGGAGAAGGCTGAGGCCATCCAAAAAGCGGTGAAGCTAGATTCAGGGTCGGGTAATACGATACTTACTGAGCTGAATATTAAAACATTGGCCCAAACTATTAACTTATTCTCCACCCAGATCAAAGAACTTCAATCAGAACTTGCTAAACACGGAGCCAACGACTTAGCGGATTTATTAGTCACAATTCCTGGTTGCGGCATCGAGTCAGCAGTGTCATTAAGCATAGAAATAGAAGATATAAATCGATTTAACAGTGCCGCATCACTTTGTTGCTATTTTGGAGTACACCCAGAAAACCATACAAGTGGTGATATATCAAAGAAACCTAAAATGAGCAAAAAAGGAAGTAGTTCATATAGGGGTACAATATACATGGTAGCTAAAAATGCGATTATGTATGACCCTTATTTTAAAGAGGTATATTCAAATCAAAGAGCGAAAGGTAAGACCTATAACGATGCTTTAGGTGTAATAATGAACAAGTTAACAAGAGTGATCTATGGTATGCTTACAAACAAAGAGGCATACGATTCATCAAAACCTAAAACACAAAAAAAACAAACCAGTAGACGCAGATCAGCAAATAGAGAAGTTGGAAAAAGAAACCGCAGATTATAAGGCAGAGCTAGAAAAGATGCAAAACGCCCCCAGTTTCTCGAAGAGCAGAAAATAAAATAAAAAAGGCAATGGAAGAGTCTCAAAACTCAATTGAAGAGTTGCGCACGAGATCAAAACCATTACCAAGTGCAAACATATAAATTTGTTTGAACTTGGTAATAAAAAACACCGCCAAATATTATAAAATCAACGGTATAACTAAAGGGGAGACCAGCACTAATATTGAAAGCATTGGCGTGGGTCGTCTCAAGCGTAGCTTGACAGGCTCTTTAGGGAATGAGGGTAGCGAGGGAATTTAAGTATTTGTGCAGTTTGTTATACACACTCTAAAAACGTAATTAACAGACTCAGTCATAGTTTAATTATCTTAAAAAAACAAAGCATGAAGTACCCTTTCAATTGATCATTGGCTATGATTATTTATCCTATCTATGAAAAGTCAAAATCGACACTATATCTCATCAATAAAGCTTGCAGATATTTCAGAAAAAATTGATTTTAGTTCTAATATTTGAATGTATTAAAACTCGAATTATTTATCATATCATTTCATCTGCAAATTGATATACTGATTTTTATTCTGCAGAGTAAATTCATTGTTTTGCTCTTCTCCATCTATGTTAATGCTGGATTTCAATTTTTCCTGTGAAGTGGAATGGGAATAAAAGATCCGAAAGTAAAAACCGCTTAACAACACATTCAGACCACTCAATGACAATGTACAGCCATTCAAAGGAATCACCAAATTCAAATCAATCTTTGTCCATAATTTTAAGCTCAATTAAGTAATTAAAACACACTTTATTATTATAACCTTAAAATTTTTAATCATGAAACAACTTGAAGTACAATTGAATCACAATGAAATTTCACAACCAAAGACTCAAAAAGTGGTAAGTCCAAAGATAACAAAACAATATTTGAGTAGTATTATTCTCGCATTGATATGTGGCATATTGATGTATTGGATGAGCGAGTCATTTAAAGTATCTTCGATCTTTGCTATCGTTGGCTTTGTTGTGCCATTTGCAATTAAATGGATAAAGGACTTATTAGACTTTGATTTAAAATTTTAATTATTGCCATTAATTATGAAAAATACAGATTCCATATTGAAAATTATTGGCGATTTTGAAAATGGTGTGGTCACAAACAGAGTCATCAAATATGTAAACACGTCTTCCAAAAACAATTGCATTTTTGTGCCCAATTGGAGAGCTAAACCGCATCATTGGGATGGATTTTGCAATTTTTTGGCTCAATTTAGTAATCTTGATTACTTTGAGACCAGAGAAAAACCTTCAACCAAATGTGTCGGTTTCTCTTTTGACCAATCTAATGAAAAAACGGCATCCGATGTGGTGTGTTATATTAATTCCATAAACAATATGGAGTACCACTTGATCTTATGTTCGTTTTCAGCTCCTCTGGTATTCAGTCAATGGGACAAAATCCATAACAAACCGAAGAGTTTAATTCTGATTTGCCCCATCCAAAGAGTGATGCTGCCATGGCCGGTGCGATTGTTTTCTTCATTGCCCCAATATGCATTTCCACTATTGTATAAAATGACATTTAATCTTGCAAACAGAACAAAAGCCGTGAAAGCCATCTGCAATAATCATCAAGACTTGTTCAGAGAAGGAAATATGGACAAACTAATCAAATTTCAATCATCCGTAAAGGAAGTACTGAAGTTAAGAGTCTCTTTTGCTGCGTTTGAAAAAACAGCAATTCCAACCCTCGTTTTCAAACCCTTGAATGACAAGGTTCATTGCCCTAAAGTTTGCCAAAAAATCCATAATTCAATAAAGGATTCCAAGCTCCTCGAAGTGGAAAATTTCAGGCTTGCACACAGCGTAGATGTAGCCAAAAAAATAAATGAGTTTATTCATGAACAAAACTTGACAGATGCAAAATCATTGTTGACCCCAATTTAAATAATCCATTTTTTAATGAAAACAATATTTTGAAATCCTATTTTGTATTTAAAATAAAGATGATAAATTCTCAGTGAGATACTATAGTAAAACAAGGTGGTAAGACTCAAATTTTGGTAAGAATGGTGACTTATTTGGTTACGGTTGGACGTTATAATAATACCAAATTTCATTCATTTTACCTCTTTGTTTCTTTCTTTCGTATATACTCCAGCCCTTCCCTACCCTGTAGCCCACCGGTATGGATATAAACAATAGTGGCACCGGGAGCAAAGAAGTCCTTCTTTATCAGGTCGAAGAGACCGAACAACGCCTTGGCATTATAGACATGGTCAAGAGGTATCAGGTAGTCTGACTCAAATTGTACCATAAAGTCCAGCAGTGATTGATCCCACTTCCCGTATCCACCGAAGTGATAGTCCGTGTTTACGGTCAGTAAGTGTTTGTTTCTGTACTGTGCAAGCGACAGAATTTCATCATACAGGTGGTCACTTTTCAATGATGAAAATGTAAGAACATTTGACTGCACCTCCGGGTGTACCAGAATACCTGCCGATGTACCACCGGTCCCACATGGCAGTATGATAGTATCAGGACCCGCTTCCATCTGACTGTACAGCTCCGTGACCATCTCCTGAACACCTTCCAGCGCCAGCAGATTTGTACCGCCTTCCGGCACGATATAGGCATCCTGATACTCTTCCAGGATGGCGCCGACCTCCGGTGAAGCTTCCTTGAGCCTGTAGTCATGTCTCGATACCGGGATCAGGTGCATACCCATCTGCCGGCAAAACCTAATGGTTGGGTTATCTTCGTCGATCTCTCCGCGGATAATACCGATAGTACTAAATCCAAATAATTTTCCTGCACCGGCGGTCGCATGGATATGATTGGAGAAGGCACCTCCGAATGTCAATATCTCTTTTTTCCCCTCAGATTGTGCTTTGAGCAGATTGTATTTCAGCTTTCGGTATTTATTGCCGGAGAGCCACGGATGGATCAGGTCCTCGCGTTTGACAATAAGTGTTATGTTTTTCTCATTCAGCCACGGAGCACTGATTTGAATCAGGGGGCTAGGTAGGTAATAATCTTGAACTGTGAGCAAAGCCTGCATTACTGATATCTGATTCTGATGAGGACAGACATGCCTTCGTCCTGTTTGCTGTCCATGATGAGACTGCCATGCATGTAGTTGACCCGGGATTTGATATTTTCCAATCCCATACCTTTGCGTTTCAGATTATTCTGATCAAAGCCCACTCCGTCATCTTCGTATTGGATGACGAGTTCATTGTCTTCAGTATTTATCTGGATCAGGATTTCTTTGGCCTGGGCGTGTTTGAGACTATTGTTCAGCAGTTCCTGGATGATCCTGTACACCAACAAAGAGATCATCTTGTCCATTTTTTCAGGCATTTCGTAGTACTGAAAATCTATTTCTGGATATCCGTCACCTTCAAACCTGTTGATCAGATCCTTGATGGCAGATACCAGGCCCAGATCATGGAGCGAACCCGGCTGAAGATTTCTGGATATCGTTCTTACTTCATCTACGGCTGTATCAAGTAGCTTATGGGCGTGATTATACTCCTTCAGGTCAGCGAGTTCCTGCTTTTTTGACCTTACATTGTCAAACTGCAGTTTTATGGTACTTAGCAAACCACCGAGGCTGTCATGAAGGTCTTTGGCTATCCTTTCGCGTTCTATCTCCTGACCAGTGATGACAGATCTCATTGAGTTCATCTTGAGATTGTCTTCCAACTCTCTGATCTTCTGATGATTGATTTCTTCTTTTTGTTCAGAAATTATCCTTGCGGTACTGATGCGCTGATCATAAAATTTTACTATAAAATATATGGAGATCGTAACTACAAAAAGTCCGATAGCAAGGATGTAAAGAGTACGTCGCTGGGCTCTATTTCTTTCGTCTGCAAATTCTTTTTCTATTTTCAGTAGTTCTATATTGGATTTTATATCCTTGGTACCATACTTCATCGCAAGATTAGTGAGAGATTCGTGCCTGCTTTTGTTCAGTATAGAGTCGTTTAAAGCCGTATACTTTTTGAGGTACAAAAAACCCTCTCTGTGCCTTCCTGATAGTGCGTAGACTTCAGCAAGTTCACGGTACAGACTTTTTCGTGTCTCACTGTAAGGCTGAAATGGTATGATCATTTCACAATCTGTCATATATTTTATTGCCCGCTCAAAGTTCCTCCCCAGCTTGTTGATATGTCCGATATGATAGAGGCTTTTGGCTATCAAATCTCTGTTTCCTGTGATGTTGCTCAGTTTGAAGGCTTCAAATGATTGGTACAAAGCGCTATCCAGTTCATTTTGTTCCTCATAATTCTGAATCTTTTCGAAAATAATTTTCAATTCAAAAATTTCATCTTTGTGCGTCTTGCTAAGTACCACAGCTTTGTTCAGGTATTCGGTTGCTTTAGAAATATCACCCCTTGCCTTATATAATCTTCCCAGATCAAAATATACGTATGCAAGTTGAAGGCCCTGATTGTCTGATTTATATATAGAAATAAGGTTCTCAAGAATGCCTGAAGCCTCTGTGTAGAATTCAGCATCTATGTATCTTCTGGCAATTGCATGATTGGCTTTATGAATACCATCACTATCTTTTTTTACCTTAAAGTATTCCAATGATCGCTGATAATACTCCAGTGATTTTTCATACTTAGAAAAAATATCTCCTTCATAATCACCGAGTTTGATATATACTTCTGCCAATGTATTCTGGTCATTGTTTTTTCTGGCAAATTCCAAAATCCTTTGTAAATCACCATAAGAGTAGAGACTATCTTTATTGAATTGGCCAAACAGTAATGCCGGCAAAAAAGATAAAACAAGCAATGTAATAACTCCTTTCAATTTAAATATTAATGCTTTTAAGTAAATTTGGAATAAAGTACGGATTAATAATATGATACAAAAATGCAAATCTCAAGCAAAAAATTGTGAAATTCATCAATCCGCAGAAAAAATTGCATATTCCTTTAAATTTACCCACCCTAAATGTGTCCAAAAGCCGACGTTTGTGGTTCCTTCATTATTGAGTGAAATCGTTCACTCAATTTGCTTTGGAACCATTAAGTTACCCTTAAAATGGAGGGGACAAGTTCGTTCTTTGAATACTAGAGGTATGATGTTATCAAAAATCAACAATTTCGGCTTATACTAATTTTGGCCGCCTGTTTATTCAAGCAACTTTTTTATAGAATTTAATTTAAAAAAGAAAAGCCCTCAACTTTTTGAGAGCTTTTACTTTTAATGCAACAGTCAAATCCCAATGAGTATTTACATCTTTATATATCATGCGGCATATAACCGCAAATATCTTCATTTTATCATGACAATAATGGAGTCAGGATGGTATTTTGGGGGTTATTTTGTGTAAGGAAAACAGTGCTGTAATATTATGAAATTATATTTATTATCATTCATAACTGGTTTTTTCCCAAATAGCCACCCCGACTCACATATTGTTCATTCCGTAAACCTAAAAAGAGAATAATTTATACTAAAAGAAGAGATTTGTCTCAAACCAACAGTTTCCACCATGGATCAGAGCGAAAATCGCTGGTACTTAAAACAATTCCTATCTTCTGATATACTATGTCCTATTCTTTAACAGAACACGTTATTTTTAAAAAAGAGTGCAAACATGCCGATTCCAAAACCAGAAACATTTACACTCCGCCCAAGACTTACTTCAAACTCACCACATCTTTGATGGGTGCAGAGATGAATTTGAGATTTTGGGTACCAGTTTGTTTATTGGAAAGTTCTGAAAACCTTTGCCCTGAAAGTGTAAGAACCACCAATATGATGGTAACAAAAGTCCTGATATCCAAAATCTCTCTCTTCATCACTTATATTTTAAATTACATTTATTTAATGATGTTTGACGATACAAAGATGCGGTCATAATAACTCTCAAACATCGCAGTAAACACCCATTTTTATTTTTAGGGGTTTACCCCGGTTTTTATAGGTAAAAACACAGTAACTTTGTATCAATTTAGATCTTACTATATAATATTATAATATATGACAAATATCCTTATAGCTGACGACCATACCATGTTTGTAGATGGAATGGAATCAATACTAAAAGACGAGGTTGATTTTTTTGTGATAGGTCGCAGTTATGACGGGCCTTCAGTTATACAGTTTATCAATTCTCATACTGTAGATGTCGTATTGCTCGATGTCAATCTACCCGGTATGAATGGCATAGAAGTGTGCAAAGAAATCACTCAACATCATCCTGAGGTCAAGGTACTCGCCATCTCCATGTTCAACGAAGAGAGTTTTGTCTCCGAGATCCTGAATAATGGTGCCAAAGGGTATATCTTAAAAAATACAGGCAGAGAAGAATTACTAAAAGCAATCAGGACGGTATCCAAAGGAGAATCTTACTTTTCCAATGAAGTGACTGAAACCATCATGAAAGGCCTCATGAATCAGAGAAAGGCTTCATCAAAAAATAATGTTTTTTTCCCTAAACTATCCCGAAGAGAAAAAGAAGTACTTAAACTTATTGCACAGGAATTTACGACACAGGAAATAGCTGACAATTTATACATCAGTCTGAAGACCGTAGAATCACATCGCAGCTCACTACTTTCTAAACTTAATGCAAGAAATAGTGTGGGATTAGTCCGAATTGCTATGGAAAATAGCTTGCTGGATTGATTACTAAAATAGAGAGCGTCGCTGACCTTCGTCGACTTATTAGTTTTCGCATGAATTTACTAGCAAAACTGAAGCATTAAGAACAATACTTACGACTTTTTATTCTGCAGACAATGGATAGTGAGTAGTCTGATGCTTAAGACTCTAGATTATCTTTCCATTGAAAGAATTTTTTTCTTTTCATTTTCAAATTCGTCTTTAGTCAAAATACCTTTTTCAAATAATTCACTAAATTTTTCAAGTTCCTCAATTCTACTTAAGGGATTCATCACTTCTGTTTGGTTTGTCAGTATTTTGTAACCATTATCTACAAAATGTTTAAAAACAGTTGTGTTTCTTAAATATGAGAGCTCGCTGTCGTGGTTAATTATATCAAACTTTTTATATCCTTGTTGTATTGCTTTGGCCAAATGCTTTAAAGATTTATTAGCTTCCTTCTTTAAGGAAAAAAGTTTTGCAAGTTTAAAGTGAGTAATGGGGCTCTGTCTGTATAAGTCAAAGCAGTATTATACTTTTCAATGGCTTCTTCGAGTTTTTGAGACTTTACTAGTTTATCCCCTTCTGCTATTAATTTTAACATAACTGGACTTGCCCTAATAACGACAACTTTTTTATCAGAATTGTAAGCTATGATGAGTCCAACCAATGGGGATAAAAATAATGAAAGAAAAAAGGCTCCTCCAAAACCAATTTTTCTATCATCACCAACAGCACCTACAACGAAGCAGGAGATTATCCAAATTATTAATATTACCATAATATTAAAGTCTAAATAGCTTTATTTGATGCATATTCATTTCGGCTTTCAGTTTCACTATTTTTGGGTGGATGTTAAGTCAAATACGTCGGTTGGTCCAATATATTAAATTGAATTTCTAAACTTCCAGCCAACGCACACGAAAATCTACATCCTGACGTACAAAAGTAAAACAAAAATTTGACATTTTAATATGGCTTGTAGATAATTTAGCTGAACGAACCGCATAAATGGGGTTTGCTTTGAGGTAGAAACATCTACCCAAAGTAAGCTCGAAAACGAAAAAAGAGAAATGGTACTTGTGATGACAATCAATGACCTTAAACACTCACCGACCATGTAGACTTATCTGATTTTATGGCAGTATAAAAACCATCTAAATTCAGATTCAGTTTGACCGCTTTACAGAATAACTTTTAGTACGATATTCCTGAAGCAAACTATCCATTTCTAAATTTTTATCCGGATACTTTTCATATAGATTGACACGTTGTTCAGAATCATCTACCATGTTAAAAAGAAGACCTTTTGTATCAAAATCTTTGTATCCGGTTAGTTCTTTGAAAGATATTGGTAATTCTCTGTGCCCTCCGGTTGAATGGTTAATGTATAGCCAATCTCCTTTCCTTATAGCCCATATAGAGCTATAAGTGTTATGGATAGTTGCTTCACGAAGAGGAGACTTATAGTTCATTCCTTTTATAACAGGTGTAAGATCATAGCTATCCGGAGCTGCATCTTCTGACAATTTTATTCCTGTTATGCTTGCCAATGTTGCCATGATATCAACTTGAGAAATCACCTCATTAGTAGTAGAGTTTGCTTTAACATAATCAGGCCATTTGATAATAAAAGGCACTCGGTGGCCTCCTTCCCAGACATCGCGCTTTAAACCTCTGAAATTACCCATACTGTAATGTCCATGCTTTTGAGCACGCTCCCAGGCATAAGATTCTGTTCCGTTGTCTGAACTAAAAATGACAATGGTATTATCTTCAAATCCCTTTTCTTTCAGAGTGTTTAATACCTGCCCTACTACCCAATCGGTCTGAAAAACAAAATCGCCATAGCCACCAGCCTGTGACTTTCCATCGAATTCATCATTAGGTATGATAGGTGCATGCGGTGAAGGAAGTGCCAGATATAGAAAAAAGGGCTTTTCTTTTTTTTGTTTATTTATCCATTGTAAGGTTTTCCGGGTAATCGTGGGTAAAACTTCATACGGATTCCAGTTTTTTACTTTTGGACCCGGACGAAACTCCCAATCTCCCTCTTTAGTCTTATAACCAATATTATTCATATCCATCTCCTCTGTTG
This sequence comes from Saprospiraceae bacterium, assembly GCA_016713025.1. Lineage (NCBI taxonomy): Bacteria > Pseudomonadati > Bacteroidota > Saprospiria > Saprospirales > Saprospiraceae > Saprospiraceae bacterium. The sequence goes on from JADJPZ010000004.1 coordinate 2,424,600, forward strand.
GAGCTTCCAGTATCCGGTCATTTTCAATCCATGCATAAGGAGGAAAATTGATAGTTCCGTCTCCAAAATAATAATCAAATCCACGTGCCAACGGACCTCCTTTTATTGGTTTCTACCAATCAATATCGGTATGAAGATATCTTTTCGCGGTGCTGCCCTTTTGATTTTCTGCTTCTGAAAGAAACTCCCAATCCCATCCTAAATGCCACTTGCCAATACAAGCTGTAGTATATCCTTTGGTTTTTAATACCTGAGGTAGGGTGATATCAGTATCCTTGAAAAAAGGGGGACCAAAGGACTCTACGATTTCATGTTGTCTTCGCCAGTGATAGGTTCCGGTAAGCAATGCATACCTACTCGGAGAACAAATCCCAGACGAACTGTGAGCATCGGTAAATCGCATCCCTTGAGAAGCTAATTTGTCGAGATTTGGGGTAGGGATTTTCGAGTTTGGATTCTGACAGTTTAGATCACCATATCCCATATCATCTGCATAAATGATTATAATATTGGGCTGAGTGGATTTTTCCTTGGTCCAGCATACAAATATAAAAACTAATAATAAAAAAAGTAAAGTTATTAAATGCCGCATACTTCTTTTTATAAATCTAAATCAATGTCGTTTGGTTAAGGAAAAACAACTTTATTACCATATTTATCATGGAGTATTTCCTAACAAAAGTACAACATTTTTTTTACTCTTATTCAAATCGGCAGCCTGTCTACATTTTTTGGGTGTATTTCATTTTTTCGCTTCACATTAAAAATCATCATTTTTTTTTGCGATTCAGGCAAGATGCCCTAATATATTGCATTGAAGCTAAAAGCTACAACGAACAAAGGATGCTTTAGAGACATGATCCTGAAGATAAATTACTCCCGCCTATCGGGGCAGGAGCGTAGCCCTGTCATCTTTGTAGAAAACATTAGCATCTGAAACATAAGGGGCGTAGACCTGATATCTTATATTTACCACATCTTTTAAGATCACAGGGCTACGCCCCTACGTGATGGTGTGAGGATATTTATGCTACAAAGATCTCAGGACTACGTCCCTATATTTATCTCGGACATAAAGATTAGAGATAATAGAAGGGTGTATTTTATTTTTTCGCATCACATTAATTCTACTTTGTTAAATTTAATGTACAGATAACCAACATATTGTAAAAATTTCGTATATTTGTACTGTCGTTTTTTGAGTGCAAAAACTTCTTACCTTTAGGAACAGCAGTAACAAAAACGACTTTTTTAAGAACACAAAACAAAGCCTTTATGAAATTTTTCAGGTCGTCAAGGATGGCGACCTTTGCTCAAATGTCATTGATTATCAATCAGTTTTAAAATTAAAGACATCAGACCTTTGCGAAAATGCTATTAAATATATCGAAGGTTTGTTCTGCGCCGAACGCTCCAAGCGCAATATAGAACGAATGGTAGAAAAGTCAAAAGCCGATTATCAATCTCAACAGCACTTCATTTCAGATTCACCCTGGAGTGCTTCGGATCTCATGATGGAAGTGGCTAAAAAAGTCAATAAAGATTTAGGGGATCGAAAGCTACAAGCGCTCAATATTGATGAAAATAGTAACAAAAAATCAGGTAAGCACTCCGTTGGAGTCTCCAGACAATATAATGGCAATGAAGGAAAGATCGAAAATTCACAAACAGGCGTATTTGCGTCGTTAGGAAGTGGTGAGAAAGTGTGTTTGGTTAACGCACGTTTATATCTTCCAAAGGAGTGGACAGATGATGAAAAGAGATGTATTAAAGCAGGTATCCCAAAGAAAGCTATTAAATACGCTACTAAAATGCAACTTGCCATGGAGATGATAGATGAGCTAGACAAACAAGGGATAGAATATGGATGGATAGGCGGATTCACTGTATGGACAAGGATATGAATTTGCAAACGCTCTAGATAAAAAGGGTAAAAAGTTTGTACTGGATATAAAGGTGAATCAACATATTTATCTTACAGAACTAGAAGTATTGGTTGAAAATCGAGTGACAAAAAAGGGGAAAGAGATCATTAAGTTAACGAATGAATTAAAATCAGTAAAAGTAGAGGATTACTACAAAACGTTGACTAAGAATGATTTCAGCAAAATAGAATGGCATAAAGGGTCAAAAGGATGGCTCAAAGCCCTATTTCACATCCAAACAGTTTGGGTCTGGGACCCTAAGACACAAAAAGCTCAAAAAAGAACACTGATCATAAGAAAGGATCAAAATAAAATAAAATATTCGTTGAGCAACTTTACAGTAGAAGAAGAGAGCATTGAAGAATTTGCTTATATGCAAGGCCAAAGATATTGGATAGAACGATCGTTTCAAGACAATATAGGAGAGCTTGGAATGGCCGACTACCAAGTAAGAAAATACAATGCATGGTACCACCACATGGCATTAGTAATGATGGCAATGCATTATATACTCAAGAAGCGGCAAGAAAAGAAAGAACAAATCCCACTTTTATCAGCTAGAGATGTTAGACTACAAACTATTGCCATCCTATTATCACAAGGTGTGAATATTGAAGAAGAAATAAAGCAGATGCTTTATAGGCACATACTGCGAGAAAAAGACATAAATCGCCGAATCAAAAACGATAAACCTGACAACCTATTTGAGACTTTTGATGATAATTCCTAATTTAACAAAGTAGAATTAATTGCCTCATTCGAATAAGAATTATAATGTGTTTGTGCTGTGAAGCTAGGTGATATATTTGTAATGTAAAGTATCTGAGCGCATAGCCATGTCAATATTGAGATGGTCCAGCAACTATTCAAGAATGTTCCGTTACTTTTCATTGTATTAATGTTGTCAAAACTATAGTATCGGCGCGGCTCATAAATACTGTTTGTGTTTACCACTAGTATAAGAAAAAAGATAGAAATCAGTGATATAATTGTCATCAAAATATAGATATTGGCTAAGGTATGGGAATATATGATTTTACTTGTAGCCAAACCCAATAGCCAGTGAATACCAAATATAATTGAAAACAAAAACGAAAAATGCCAAAGTGACAGTACGAAGTATGTATCATGAAGTTGTATATCTATGGCTTTATCAAAAAACATAAAAATGATACTGGCCAAAATAAATAACAAGGCCACCCAAAGAAATAATTTGTTGGTGGTATTGATTTTTGAGAAAGACATTTCTCTGAAGGTCATTGGAGGCTGTAAAATCAGTAAGGTTTTGCCTTACAAATTTAGTTAATAATTCCAATAAATTTTCCTTTTCATAAAGTTTATAAAACTCAGTATCTAATTCATTTAGCGGATTATCTTCGTATGATTTACAAAACCCTTCGACTGTACCATCCTGATACTTAAAAATTTCTTTATAGTTTTCTTCAAGTGTTTTGTTAGCTTTGTGAACCAGTTCAGACATTCTTTGGGCACCAATGTGATTCAATAGGTTGGGTAATAGATCCATAAACTGCATTCGACTATTTGTGTAATACTGATTAAAACCTCCATTGTGTACTTCTCCATCCAAGTTATTTATCAGAAAAACCGCTTGTTGAGATTTATTTGCTGATAACACTTTATCCAATTTCAGATTGCCATTTACTAAAAATTTATTAAACAGATTCATACTGATATCAAAAACTAGGACATTATCATTTTTATTCTCTAATTCATTCAGAGAAAAGGGAGTATATTCTTTTTTGGCTTTGTTGTTACTCACAAGTAAATCATACTTTCTAATTTTTTCATTCAGTGATTTTTCGGATTGGCCATATTTAATGATAAATGTAATTATCACCATCAAAATTATTGATATCGCCAAGAAAGAAAAAAACACAAGATAAGTTGTTTATACTAAAAAGCTCTTTTCCAATATTAAATCAGAAAAGAGCTTTTCACAAATTTATAGATTAAATTTTACTGATTTATTTTGATCAGCTCTACTTCAAATATAAGATCGGCTTTAGCAGGAATTGCTCCAGCGTATCCTCTTTCTCCATAAGCGAGTTGGTAAGGAATGTAAAATTTATATTTTCCACCTTCTCTCATGAGTTGAACACCTTCTGTCCATCCGGGTATCACCTGATTCAGACCAAAGTCTATCGGCTGACCGCGCTGGACGCTGCTGTCAAATACTTTTCCATCCAGAAATGCTCCGGTGTAGTGCACCTTTACGTTGCTGGTAGCTACCGGTTTTTGCCCTGTACCTTCCTGGATGACAATATATCTCAGTCCGCTTGCTGTGACATTAGGGTATTCTGCTTTGATTTTTTCAGCTGCTGCGGCTCTTTCAGCATCAAGCGCTTTTTGCTTGGCTTCCATGTTGACTTTTTCAGCTTCAAATACTTTAGCACCATCAAATGCCATCGCTTCAGCACCTTTTCTGAAGATAGTCAGGCTCAATAGGGTATCATTCTGAGCGATGGTGTCCACTATATTTTGTCCTTTGATGACATGTCCGAAAACCGTGTGTTTACCATCCAACCATGGTGTAGCCACATGAGTGATAAAAAACTGTGATCCGTTTGTCGCCGGACCAGAATTGGCCATACTCAGGATACCTGGTCCTTCGTGCTTAAGCGTGGCATCAAATTCATCAGCAAACTTGTATCCAGGATCTCCCGTACCAGTACCAAAAGGGCAGCCACCCTGAATCATAAAATCCTTGATGACTCTGTGAAACTTAAGACCATTGTAATATGGTGTACCCTCTGATTTTGAGTTATTTTTGATTTTGCCTTCTGCCAAACCAACGAAGTTGGCAACTGTAAGTGGCGTTTTTTTATGTTCGAGGATAGCATAGATTACGCCTTTGTTGGTTTCAAATTTAGCATATACGCCATCTCCCTGAGAATTTAAAAAATCTTCGTTCATTGTTTTAGTTTGAGTATTTTGTTTAATATTTGTTGGGGCAGTCCTTTGAGTAGTTGGTTTTTTTACAGTTGTTGAAGTAGCAGGTTTTCCGGTAGATTTGGTGGATTTTTTCTGCTGACCAAAAGCAGCTACACACAAAAGGGCAAAACAAAAAGATAAAATTAACTTATTCATTTTTAGATATTAATTTTTGAAGGCACAAAAGTATTAAAATATTTTATTATACATAACCAATGTAAACAATTTTAAATTTCCCTTAACTAAGAATTATTGCTAAACGCCAAAAAACAGTTTCTGTTATCGCAATCAGGCATGAATCTGTTATTAATTGAAATATTATTTAATAATTGATCAAATTACAGAATAATATTTTGAAATGAATCATTATTTTTATCCTTTTCAAAATAAAATAAAAGTTTGCAAGCATTGTCATATGTAAGTTTATATAAACTTAACCATGGCTTAATATTGGCTTAACATTGGCCCTTTACCTTTGCAGCATCTAATTCATACAAACATAAAAATTCAAAATTATGAACCTAAGAAAAGTATTTTTACTGCTGTGTATTTCAGCATTGACATTTACGGTTTACTCACAAACAGGCACCATCAAAGGAAATGTCAAAGATGGTAAAACCAATGACTATATGATCGGAGCTACCGTAATGATTCAGGGCACATCCAAAGGAACTACGACAGATCTGGATGGTAATTTTGAAATTCCAGAAGTTCAGGCAGGGATCTACAATTTAATGATTACCAGTGTGGGATATACTGATCTCATCATTGAAAAAGTAAGAGTTGAAACGGGCAAAGAATCCATCGTAAACACTTCCATGACCGAACAATCTCTGGTATTGGATGCAGTGGAAGTCAAAGCCAAAAGAAAGACAGATACTGAAGTCTCAGTGGTGTCAGAAATCAGACAGCTTGCCAATATCGCTGTAGGTGTATCATCACAACAAATCACTAAAACTCAGGATAGAGATGCATCTCAAGTTGTAAGGAGAGTGCCTGGTGTTTCGATTTTTGACGACAGATTTATTGTAGTCAGAGGGCTAAACGAAAGATACAACACTGTCTTACTTAATGATATCATCACGCCATCCACAGAGGTAGATGTTAAGTCATTTTCATTTGATCTCATTCCGAGCTCTGCTATTGACAGGATGATGGTATTTAAGTCACCATCTGCTGACCTTCCCGGTGATATTGCTGGTGGTGCTATCAAGATATATACCAAAACAGTACCGGATGCTGACAATGTATCAATAGGTTTTACTGTTGGCTACAGAGGCAATGCTACAGGTGCCAATGTACTGGATTATCAGGGAAGTAATTTGGATGCATTTGGATTTGGTGGAGCATACAGAAGCTTGCCTTCAAACTTTCCAAGTACAAGAAAGGTCATCACTGAAGCAAGCACTGAGGCTGTTATTGATAAATTCCGAAATCTCAATCCATACTACAGTGCTACAAATAAAACGGTGATTCCTGATTTTAGGGGCAACATCAACCTCAGCAAGAGATTTTTTATCGGAAATAAAGAGTTGACTACGATCTCTTATATCAACTATTCCAATACAAATACCTATCAACAAATGTTACAAAACAGGTTTTTGTTTGATGAATCATTGCAGAGTACATTTAACGACGACAACTATACCAACAATGTCCGTTTGGGAGCTATGTCCAACTGGGCCTTGATCCTCAATCCGAGAAATAAAATTGAATTCAGAAGCATTTTCAATCAGCTCTCATCCAAAGAAACGGTCATCAGAAAAGGCACATTGTTTGAAAATAACCTTGAGACTTCCAACCAGTCTTTCAGATATGAGCAAAGAAGTATCTTGTCCAGTCAACTGAACGGTACACACGAACTGAGTGATAAAACAAGGTTCAAATGGATAGGTGGTTTCGGATATACACAAAGGACAGAGCCTGACTTCAGAAGATACACTTCATCCAGAGAATTGGGATCAGAAGGAGCTTATAAGATAGACTTACAACAGTTTGAATCCCCGACACTGCAACAAGCTGCAAGATTCTGGTCCAACATGGATGAATTTGTGGTCACAAGTACAGCCACTCTGGATAAAGTACTGGGAACAAAACATAGTGATAATGAAAAAAATAAGGTTCTCAAGATGGGTGTGTACTCAGAGTATAAGGACCGATATTTCAAGGCAAGATGGTTTGGTGTAGTCAATCCCAACAGAGTTGATGCATCGATCACGACACAAAAGCCTGAAGACTTCTTCAGCAATGATAACTTGAGAGCGTCAAGAGTATTCTACTCTGAAGGCACCAACTTTGATGACAAATATACAGCCCAGAATATGCTCAATGCCGGATATGTAAGTTTTTACATGCCTTTGACGAGCAAATTGAATGCAACTATAGGTTTCAGAGGAGAATACAATCAGCAGTCTCTTCAGAGCCGTGAAAGGGGTGGTGGACAAAAAGTAGATGTAGATAACAGGATTTTTAGCCCTATGCCATCACTCAACGCCAACTACAAACTCAATGACAAACATATGCTCAGATTGGGTTATGGTTCTACAGTCAACAGACCTGAATTCAGAGAATTGGCGCCATTTACATACTATGACTTTATATTTGATGTCTCAAGAAGAGGCAATAAAGATATCAAAGTCGCCAATATCCACAATTTTGACCTGAGATACGACTTTTATCCATCTCCGGGTGAGTTGATCACCATAGGGGCTTTCTACAAAAAATTTATCAATCCTATAGAAGCGGCTATATTCTACAATGGTAGTACCGTTGCTTTCACAGTTGCAAATTCAGAATCTGCCACGTCATCCGGTATTGAGCTTGAAGTAAGAAAAAATCTTACCAAAAACTTCATGGTACTTTTTAATGCCTCAGTCATCAATAGCAACGTGGTAGTGAGCGGACTGAGTGACTTTAACAGATACCTTCAAGGTCAATCTCCATATTTGATCAATGCAGGTTTATTTTACAATCTTCCAGAAACTGGTATTCAGGCGAATATACTTTACAATATCATCGGACCCAGAATATATGTGATTGGGGACAATGTATTGAGCTCCAATGTATTTGAGATGCCGAGAAATGTGCTTGATTTCAATTTATCGAAGACTTTTGGAAAAATAGAATTGAAAGCCGGAGTTCAGGACTTACTCAATCAACCATTCCAACTCAGACAGGATACCAACAGAGATAACAAGATTACTGATTCGGATGGTGTATTCCAGGAATTCAAACGAGGTTCTACCTATTACTTTAGTGTAAATTTCAAATTTTAAGTTTTTCAGCTTTATCAGTCCTTGCGATTTAATAGAAGTCAATTTTTTAAATAAATATAATTCATAAACATTTAAAACATTTTGTAACATGAAATTCAGTTTAAAATTATTCGTATTTCTTTTAGTTGCATCGGGACTGATGCTGGCTTCTTGTGGTCGTGAGGATGATGAAGATGATATAGTAGATGTGGGCGCAAATTTTACAATCAAGGGATCTATTACTTCCAATACCGTTTGGGCTGCAAAAAACAAGTATCTCTTGGAAGGATTTGTGTATGTAGAGTCAGGTGCAACATTGACCATTGAGCCAGGTACCATCATCAAAGGTGACAAATCCACTAAAGCTACTTTGATCATCAAACCAGGAGCAAAAATCATCGCTGAAGGTACTAAAACTAAACCTATCGTATTTACATCCAATCAACCAAAAGGTAGCAGAAATCTGGGTGATTGGGGAGGACTGATCATACTTGGTAAGGCAAAAGTGAACAAAACACCTGCTACCATAGAAGGAGAAAATATCAGCACCTTTGGTGGAACCGACGATAATGACAATTCCGGTATTCTAAAGTACGTAAGATTGGAATTTGGTGGTATAGCTTTTGAGACTGACAAAGAAATCAATGGTTTGACACTCGGTGGCGTTGGGAAAGGTACTGTGCTGGAGTATATTCAGGTTTCACACAATGGTGATGATGCATATGAATGGTTTGGTGGCAATGTAAATGCTAAATATCTGGTATCTTACAAAAATCTGGACGACGATTTTGATACAGACTGGGGATATTCCGGCAATGTACAATATGGATTTGTTTACAGAGATCCAAAAATTGCAGATCAGTGTACCTGCTCTGATTCCAATGGATTTGAATCTGACAATGATGCATCCGGTTCTGAAGCTGCACCACAAACTAATGCTAAATTTGCCAATATTTCACTGATCATTGCTGATGGCACACCTGATGCCAAGTATCGCGCTACCTTCAGACTGAGAAGGAATACAGCGGTATCTATTTACAATACGCTTGCAGTCGGTGGTTGGAGTAAAGGTGGTCTTGAATTGGAAGGTACAGCTACACAGAAAAATTTTGTCGACAACAAGTGTGATTTCAGAGGTTTGGTTTTAGCTGGTATGACCAAAGGATTGGTGACAGGAGATGAGACAAAGCTCAAGGAAGCTATAAGAAAAAACATCTTTGGTGCTGATATTGCTACTTTAGGTTTGAGTGACAACTACAAAGTTGCAACTGGTAAGCCAGGCTTACTTCCAAAAGTTGGCTCAAGCCTCCTTACCGGTGGTGTGACTTTGCCATCAGGTTTTGATCCAACTTCATTTGTTGGTGCTTTCGGAACTACAGACTGGACAGATGGATGGACCAACTGGGATCCTCAAAATACAGACTATTAATAGATTAACAAGGCTTGAAAGAAACTCTTTAAAAGGTTTTATTTTGTATAATTAGATAGGAGAGCCGGTGGAAACATCGGCTCTCTTTTTTTTTCTGAGTTTATTTACTTCTAAACAATTGATCAAACATACTTGGTTTTACCCGGAATAGCTGCAGCATATTCTCCATTGACATCTGGTTTAACGGGCATATCGGCATCCCATGACAGTGTAGAAGGCATGATGTTCAGATTACTGGCAAGTGCCTGATCCACGGTGATGATCTGACCGCTATATGTAGCCATCCTGCCCAGGATAGATATCATCGTCGAGTGCGCACCATTGGTGGCATCTTCAAACCTGTACACGCCTTTGCTTACAGCATCAAAAAGTTCATCATGCTCTACCTGATATGGATTGGGATCATTTTCGCTATTATGTTGATACAGTACTTTTCCTTTGTGATCTGAGATAATACCTTGACCGAACTTTATACTACCTTTAGTACCGATCGCAAGCTCATCCACTTTTGCCCACGTACCTGGTATATGTCTGCATTGGGAATTCATAATGGTGCCATCTGCGTATTCAAATTCCACAATATGATGGTCAAAGATCTCACCATTATCTTTCCCTTTCCTGACCTCACGTCCACCGGTACCTCTGGCTTTGACCGGATAAGCATTTTTTGCCCAGTTGATGACATCTATATTATGAATATGCTGCTCACAGATGTGATCACCGCACAGCCAGTTGAAATAGTACCAGTTGCGCATCTGGTATTCCATTTCAGTCATTCCCGGCTTTCGGGGATTGACCCAGACACCATCGTTGTTCCACCATGCAGAAGCTGAAACGATCTCACCGATGATTCCATCCTGATGTCGCTTCATCAATTCTCTGTACACCGTTTGGTAATGCCTTTGAAGGCCCACTACCACATTGAGTTTTTTTGCTTTAGCTTTTTCTGCAGCCGCAAGGACGATTTTAATACCTGCAGGATCTACTGCTACCGGTTTTTCCATAAATACATGCTTACCGGCATTGACAGCTTCTTCAAAATGCGCTGGTCGAAATCCAGTTGGTGTAGCCAAAATGACAACATCGCACAGCGCAATGGCTTTTTTGTAAGCATCAAAACCCACAAATCGTCTTTCTGCAGGTACATCTACTTTATCACGAATATGTCCGTTGTCAGTGGCATCATCAGATGTAATGTGCTTATAACTATCATCGATCCTGTTTTGAAAGGCATCAGCCATAGCTACAAGCTTAACATTTTTACCGCTGGATAAAGCCTGTATAGCAGCACCGGTACCTCTACCGCCGCAGCCTACTACAGCCACTTTGATAGTGTCATTGACGCTGCTGTGAAAAAAATAATCAGGGCTGATGGCCAATCCACTACCTAAAAGTGTAGATTTTTTTATAAAGTCGCGTCTGTCTGTTGTATTCATGATCTTTTATTTTAATACTGATTCAAAAAATGATTCTACTTCTTCCGCTGTTTTGGATTTGCGAGGTCTTACTAACCTGAATCCAATAAATGGAGCATCGGCGTTCCACCATTTTGATTTTGGTATTTGAGGGTCTCGTCTGTTCCAAATGGATTCGGATTTGGTTCTGTTTGCAGGTCTTAAATCGGTGATAGGTGATTTATAGTTTCCTCCTCTGACGGTCACAGGATATCTTTTAGTTTTGGATGAGACAGGGTCTTTGCTTCCTTGGCTGATTGTTGTATAAATGCTCGCATCATATTCGTCGATGGTCCACTCTGCTACATTGCCGAGCAAGTCATAAAATCCCAACTTATTGGGTTTTTTACTTGCCACTTTGTGGTATTTATTCTCAGAATTTTCGGCAAACCATTCAAATTCTGAAAGTGATTGAGCATTATTTAAAGTTTTGTTTTCATAGCTTTTTTTGGCAACATATTCCCATTCAGCTTCTGTGGGTAACCTATAAAACACACCTGTTTTTTTGTACAACCACTTACAAAACATCAATGCTGAGTACTGTTGCATACTATTGGCAGGAAAATTTCCCACCTTACCCATTCCAAGGGTAAAATCGATATACGGTTTGCTGGGACGCGTGATGCCATCGACTTCTGGCGCAGGATCTTTTGTCTCATCAAGGAATAATTGGAAAAGATCGTAGGTGACTTCTGTCTCACCCATCCAAAAATCAGAAATTTCAACAGTCTTTTCCGGAGTTTCGTCAATATCTGCCTCCTTATCAGAAGCAGCACTTCCTAATGTATATTTTCCTCCGGGTACTGAAATCATCCTGAAAGCAATATCACTACCTTTTATCTTTTGGTTAAAAGAAGTAAACTTATCCTGAGAAATAAGGGTGAAAGGTAGTACTAATGACAAAATCCATTTACACATTTTCTAAACTGACTTTAAATGAAAGCCAAATGTAGTGATTGTTTAAATGAAATAGAAAAAAACAATCTGGTTTCTATTCATGAAATTTGATTTTTTTACCTGCTATTCTATGATTCATCTTTTTAGCCTTTGTCAAAGTTACAATCAATGTGGATGAGGGAGATTGTTTTATGAGTTTTTTTGATTTTTGCCATGATAGCACAGAACAAGCTGTTGCCAACCAATCAGCATCAGTTCCGGATGGTGCTATCACTGTAACATTGTCAGAATTTGAAATACCTAATCCGCTTTTGGGCTGAATGATGTGCGAATAGGCTTCATTGTTTGCAATATAATACTGATATGTAGACCCAGAAGTGGCAACTGCCTGATTTTTGATACATAATATTCTTTGTAAAACTTCATTTTTATTTGGCAACTCCAATGCAATTTTCCAGCCACAACTTCCCATAGGTGGATCTCCTGCCACTATGTCTCCGCCAGCATCAACAAGGTGACTTTTCCATCCGGTAGAGATTAAAAACTTACTCACTTTATCAGCTATATATCCTTTGGCGATACCACCCAAATCAAAATCAAATTGATTGTTTATTTTTATTAAAGTATTATCAGCAGGATGTATATTAAATTGATGACATCCTGTATGCAATTTGTACCACGATATCGAATCAGGATGGATATTGATTCCTGATGTTTTAGTATTTCGCCATGCTTTGGTCAGTTTGCCCAAAGTAATATCAAAGGCACCATCGGATTTGCGAAAAGCATCTTTTGATGTAGATAATAAGATCATCATCTCACTACTTATTTTTATGGGTTTGTATGCAGGAGCCAGATTTATTTTATTTAGCTCTGAATCAGGGTCGTAGTCCGAAAATATTTTCACTAGGTCATCGGTCAATTGATATGCTTCAAAGATACTTTTTGAAAGACCGGTTGTATCACTTGCATCAATAGTAATAATCATCTCTGATCCCATTTTAGCTTTTGAAAAGCTATATTTTTGGGCATGAACTTGAACACAGATAATCATAAACACACTGATGAGCAGAAAAGAATGGTGAGGGCCAATTTCCAAAGCATTCTTTATTTTAGTGTTTTACCAAACCAGTAATCAATGGAATGTTCTCCTCCTGAAACATTGGCAAAGAGGGAATCTCCTTTCATTTGGTACAAAATTTTTTTGGGGAATTCATTGAACATATTTTCACAAATAAATGAGGCATCTGACATTTGAGTTATAACAAAAGAAACCCCTTCATCGGCATCTGACAACAATACATTGTATGACCATTGGTTTCCTGTCCTCACAAGCTGTACATTTTCTTTAAAGACTGTATCGGCTCCCTGCAGTGTGTAACTCATTCCGATGTACAACGAATCATTGGTTTTGTCCCAATTTTCGAAGGTGGCTTGTCCTGCTTTGTCATTGGATCGCTGCCATTGGTTTAGCAGCCAATCAAAGTTGGTTACATTTTCAAAATTAGATAGGTTTTGTTTTTTGTTGCATGAGAAAATCAGGCAAAGGCTTAAAATAATTAATACTCTCATGGTTAAATCCTTTTATAAATTGTTGGATCGACAAGATAACCACAATGTACCATAAAGCCAAACAACTGATTAAATATAATGTACTGCTTACATTCCAATATTGAAATATTAAGAGTATGTTTAAATATTTATTGCCTTAAAATCAATATATTTTGAACCTGACTTCAAAATAATCGCCTTATTTAGTTCACTAAATGCGTTGATTATTTTATCGCCAGAACCATAATCTATTGATTTACAACTAAGAAAAATTTTAAACATACTCTAAACATAAACACAACGAAAAAATCCCGATAGGACTAATTGTAGAAAAATGAAGCTATTTAAATAAATTTTAAAACTTCATTTCCCATAGCTTCTGTACCCAGTATCATAGCGGCAGGTGTATTTGCATCAGCAATATCTCTGGTTCGATATCCTTGCTTCAGCACCTGATCTACTGCGTGGATGACAAGTTCGGATTCTTCCTTCATGCCAAACGATATGTCAAGTAATAGTGCTGCTGATAGCACAGATGCCAATGGATTGGCTACTCCTTTGCCTGTGATGTCATGGGCTGATCCATGGATTGGTTCATATACACCTGTACCATCGCCTATAGAAGCTGATGCGAGCATTCCCATCGATCCTGCAATCTGTGATGCCTCATCCGTCAGTATGTCTCCAAAAAGATTGGCTGTCACCACTACATCAAATCTTTTGGGATCTTTGATCAACATCATGGCGAGAGCATCCACAAACTGGTGTTCTACCTGGACATCCGGATATTCTTTCTCCAATTTTTGGATTTCTTCCCTCCATAAGCGACTCGTTTCCAGTACATTGGCTTTGTCTACAGAACAAAGTTTTTTCTTTCTTGTACGGGCAGCTTCAAATGCTTTGCGACCGATACGTTCTACCTCATGCCTGCTATATTCGGCCACGTCATAGGCTGTATCACCATCATTTTTTCTCCCTTTATCTCCAAAATATATGTCTCCGGTAAGCTCTCTGAAAAATAGGATGTCAGCACCTTTTAGTATTTCAGGTTTTATGCTCGATGCGCTAAGCAATTCATCAAATAGTTTTATAGGGCGAAGATTAGCATAGAGACCCAACTCCTTTCTCATTCTTAACAGACCTTGTTCAGGTCGCACTTTGGCAGATGGGTCATTGTCATATTTGGGGTGACCTACTGCTCCAAATAGAATAGCATCCGAATTTTTCATCTTTTGCAATGTTGCTTCCGGTAGTGGGTTTCCGGTAGCTTCGATGGCTACATGACCGATTAATGCTTCATCATAAGTAAACTCATGCCCGAATTTGGCAGCTATCGCATCGAGTACTCTTTTTCCTACTTCAGTAACTTCCTGTCCGATACCATCTCCGGGTACGATCAATATTTTTTTTTGTGCCATCTCATTTGTTTTTATAAATGTTGTAAAAGTAAAACGCTACTTCTTTCAAATTGATCATCATAGAACCATTTGAAAATGTTAAAAAATCAAAATTTATCAGATCATATTCAGCATCTTTTCTGTAGCTTTGATTGCAGCCACGGTTTGATCGCTGTCAAGTCCACGGGTTTTGAATTCCCGTTCCTGATACAGCCAGGTGATCGTAGTCTCACACAGGGCATCTGACTTACCACCCGGAGGAATATGCACTGAATAGTCCACTAATTCAGGTAATTCCATTTTTTTTTGTTTGTACACTTTTTGCAATGCATTGACAAATGCGTCATACTGACCGTCACCCTGAGCATGCTCTTCAAACCATTCTTCCAGTATAGTGATTTGGAGTGTGACCGAAGGTTTTAAGTCTTTGGAGTGGGTGAGGACATAATTTTTTATCTCTACCTTTTTATCGATTTTTTCACTATCCAGTATGTCATTTATGATAAAAGGAAGATCAGCTTGTGTGACAAGTTGTTTTTTATCACCCAGCTCAATCACTCGCTGGGTAATTTTCTTCAGGTCTGCATCGGACATTTTGATACCCAACTGTAGCAGGTTATTTTCAATATTGGCTTTTCCACTGGTTTTTCCCAGAGCATATTTCCTTTTTCTGCCAAATCTTTCAGGTATCAGATCGTTATAATACAGATTATTTTTTTTGTCTCCATCAGCATGAATACCGGCTGTTTGTGTAAATACATTTTCACCTACCACGGGTTTATTGGCAGAAATCCGGAATCCTGAGAAAGTTTCCACAAGCTTACTGACTTTGTAAAGTGATTTTTCGCTGACTGAAGTCCAAACTTCCGGCATAAAATCATTCAAGACAGCAATAGTGCTGGCCAATGGTGCATTGCCTGCCCGTTCGCCCATGCCATTGACTGTGACATGTAACCCTTTAGCTCCGGCTTTTATCGCCTCAAGTGCATTGGCCACACTGAGGTCATAGTCATTGTGCGCATGAAAGTCAAAATGAAGATCAGGATAGCTCAGGACCAGCTCAGAAATGTACCTATATGTCTCCTCAGGGGTCAAAACTCCAAGGGTATCAGGAAGCAAGATTCTATCTACTGGCTGGTCTTTGATAAAATCAAGATATTGGATCACATAATCTTTAGAATTGCGCATACCGTTGCTCCAGTCTTCCAGATAAACATTGCACCTGAGTCCTTTATCCTTAGCCAGGTTCAATACATAGGCAATCTCAGTAAAATGTTCATCGGGAGTTTTTTTGAGCTGATAAGTCAAATGATTCAGAGAGCCTTTGGTCAGTAGATTCATTACTTTGGCTCCGGCATCCAGCATCCAATCGACAGAAATATCCCCATCTACAAAGGTTAGAACTTCAACTTTATCCAATAAATCATGGTCGCGAGCCCAGTCTGTTATTTTTTTTACTGCACGAAATTCACCTTCAGATACTCTGGCAGAAGCTATTTCTATTCGATCCACTTTGAGTTCTGTAAGTAGCAATTGGGCTATTGTCAGTTTTTCTGATGAAGAAAAGGATACACCATTAGTTTGCTCTCCATCGCGGAGAGTAGTGTCCATAATCTCTATATGTCTGGTTTTGGTTTTCAACTGGTATTTTAATAATTGTGCATGATCTTAATATATGGATTTTGATGCAGCAAAAGTATTGATATCATCTTTGATAGCCTGAAGATAGTCAATATCATCATAACCATTGATAAGGTTATTTTTTTTGTAACCATTGATTTCAAATTGTTCTACATCACCTGTTGCCACAATAGTAATAGTCTGATCGGGTAAGCTGACAATAAACTCTGTATTCGGATTGATTTCAATATTTGAAAAAATCTTGTCAAGAAATCCCGGACTTACCTGCACAGGGAGTATGCCCATATTGATTGCGTTGTTTTTAAATATATCCGCAAAAAAGCTTGACACAACGCATCTGAAACCATAATCATAAATGGCCCAAGCAGCATGCTCCCTGCTGCTGCCACTACCAAAGTTTTTGCCTCCCGCAAGTATCTTTCCTTTATAAACAGGGTTGTTTAGTACAAAATCTGATTTGGGAGTACTATCCGGATTGTATCTCCAATCTCTAAATAAATTGTCTCCAAACCCTTCTCTTGTTGTCGCTTTAAGAAATCTTGCAGGTATGATCTGGTCTGTGTCCACATTTTCAATCGGTAGCGGGACTGCAGAACTCTGTAAAATTGTAAATTTATCGTATGCCATTTTTAGGTGTTAGGTTTTAGCTATTGTGTGTCTGGTTTTAGACTACCTTTGGGTATTACATCAATTCTCTTGGGTCTGTTACTACACCGGTGACAGCAGCAGCGGCAGCCAATAGCGGACTGGCAAGCATCGTTCTGCTACCGGGACCCTGACGACCTTCAAAATTTCTGTTACTCGTGCTTACAGCATATTTTCCGGCCGGAATTTTGTCATCATTCATAGCAAGACACGCTGAACATCCAGGTTGTCGTAATTCAAAACCTGCTTCCACAAGGATGTCATAGATACCTTCTTCTCTGATCTGTTGCTCAACTATATGTGATCCGGGGACAATCCATGCTGTAACATGGTCCGCTTTTTTTCTTCCTTTGATGATAGATGCAAAAGCTCTGAAATCTTCAATACGCCCATTGGTACAGCTGCCAATAAACACATAATCCACTTTTTTGCCTATCATATTCTGATCTTCATCAAATCCCATATATGCAAGTGATTTTTCATAAGTGGCCGCTCCACCTTCCACTTCTGACGACTGTGGTATCTTCTTTGATATACCTATACCCATGCCTGGATTAGTACCATAAGTGATCATTGGTTCTATATCAGCTGCGTCATATATATATTCTTTATCAAAAACAGCTCCGGGTTCCGTCTTTAAACTTCTCCAATAGGCGAGATATGTATCCCATTTATCTCCGGAAGGTGCCATCTCACGACCTTTGATATAGGCAAAAGTTCTTTCGTCAGGTGCAATCATACCACCACGAGCTCCCATCTCTATGCTCATATTGCACACAGTCATGCGACCTTCCATGCTCATCTTTTCAAAAACATCACCGGCATACTCAACAAAATATCCTGTGGCTCCGGCGGTAGTCAGCCTTGAAATGATATATAGTATAACATCTTTTGGGGTCACAGCTTTTTGTAAATTGCCGTTGACGGTGATGCGCATTTTTTTAGGTTTCGGCTGCATGATACACTGTGATGACAGTACCATCTCCACTTCCGATGTTCCGATACCAAAAGCAATAGCTCCAAAGGCCCCATGAGTGGAAGTATGCGAATCTCCGCAAACTATAGTCATTCCCGGCAATGTAATGCCATTTTCAGGGCCCACTACGTGTACTATACCATTTTTAGGATTTCCGAGTCCCCAATGTGAGATACCATACTTAGCTGAGTTTTGCTCCAAAGCTTTCAACTGATTGGCAGATAATGGGTCTTGTACAGGAAGATGCTGATTGATCGTGGGTGTATTATGATCGGCAGTAGCAAATGTTCTTTCAGGAAATAAAACACCTATGCCTCTGGTCTCGAGTCCCAAAAACGCTACAGGACTGGTGACTTCGTGTATAAAATGCCTGTCAATAAAAAAAACATCAGGTCCATCTTCAATATTTCTCACAACATGTGCATCCCAAACTTTATCAAACAAAGTCATTGGTTGATCTACCATAGGTTATTACTATTTTTTAAAAATTGCTGCAAATATCAGATGTATATGCCAAAATATGCTACTTAATAGTCTATTTATTATCATTACTTCATAACTAGTTACAACGTTCAAAGTTATTTTTATTTTATAGAATTGATTATATATATTTAAATATCAAATGTTTATAACATTATTTCAGGATTCAAATGTTACAGACTTAAAACTGAATCTGATGTCATATAGCATTCCAATATAAAAATCAATGTCGTTCAGATGAGGAATATTTCTTTGCTTTTACCCTATCTAAATCTTTCCCTTACAAGGGAAAGACTTCATAAAGATGTCTTAACTAAACGACATTGATATAAAAATGGAAGCAAACCAGCATTAATGGTATGGAATCTTACCATGTCCTTTTTTTAAAATTACTATTGTCTCTTGCTGAGCGCCGAATAAGGAAGCACGATGGGTTGTTAGAGTTGAGTTTAGACTCAAAACATAATATTTTATCACTATATTGTTGCAACAAGTATTTCATTTTTGTGTTTATACTTTCAGTAAAGATGTAAAATAAGAGAAGTTTTTAAAGTGCAAATTTGAATGAAAAAATTGGATTTTATGTATTATAACTTTACAATAAAATTTAATGAAATAGAATCATTTCCTATATTGTGGTTAAAAACTTATTTCTGTTGACAATCGTAAATCCTAATGAGTATCATGGAAATTGATAGAGTAATTAAACAACAGCATTTCAAAAATGAGTTTCAGAAAGCTATTATCAATTTGTTTTACACGTCCAATCATTTTCGGGATATGCACACAACTGTGTTTAAGAGATTTGATATTCAGGGTCAGCATTATAATGTCTTAAGAATTCTAAACGGAAAACATCCCGAACCAGTATCACCGGGATACATCAAAGAAGTCATACTTGATAAAGGCGCAGACCTTACAAGATTGGTGGACAAACTCGTCAAAATGGGCATGGTCTATCGCAACATATGTCCTGATAATAAACGGAAAATCCATTTAAACCTCACAAGCGAAGGAATAGAAAAGCTCACAGAAATATCCGATTCTTTGGATTACCATTACGATAAATATCATAAACTCAGTAATGAAGAATACTCTACTTTGAGTCACCTTTTAGATAAGATGCGAGGCTGATTGAATTAAAAAAATGAGGTGTATCCCATTTTTACACTAAAATTGTTTATACTGCCCACAACCATCAATCCCTAAAGAGCCTGTCAAGCTACGCTTGAGACGTCCCACCCTTAAACTGCTAACTATTAGGATAACCCACTAAATTCGAAACTTAAAAATTAAATAATACAGTGCAATTTTGGGATACACCCAAAAAATGTCTTAATATGATTCGCCCATGATTTGAATTATTTGTTTATCTGACCAATATCATATTTTTTTACGTCGATTTTATAGCCTGCATTTTACTATGTAAAAATATATTTATCGTATCTTTGCATCACAGAATTAAGTTTTGAAATTTTAAGAACTTTCTTTGATTTTCAAAATTGTAGTGATCATTAAAGTTTTTTACAGAATTTTGTTTTACTTTGAGTATAAATTTTAAATAATAGGAAGGTGGTAAATTCGCTCCGGCTCAAATGAATCAAAAAACATACTCTAATATAAATTGTAACAAAGTTAAATTAAAATAAATAAATAGAAATTATGAAAACACAAAGAATAGCCATCAACGGTTTCGGCAGAATAGGTCGATTGGTGTACAGACAGATATTCAATATGAAGGGTATTGATATTGTAGCGATCAATGATCTCACGAGTCCGAAAGTATTGGCTCACCTGTTGAAATATGATACTGCACAAGGTCGATTCAATGAAGATGTAAAGGCGGGCGAAGATTGTATCTTTGTCAATGGTGATGAAATCAAAATCTATGCTCAGAAAGATCCTTCACAGATTCCATGGGGAAAACATGATGTGGATGTGGTACTGGAGTGTACGGGATTTTTTGCGGACAAAGATAAGTCAATGGCGCATATCACCGCAGGAGCTAAAAAAGTAGTTATCTCAGCTCCGGCAACCGGCGATTTGAAAACTGTAGTTTTTAATGTCAACCATGAAATATTGGATGGTACTGAAGATGTCATCAGTTGTGCAAGTTGTACGACCAACTGTCTCGCTCCTATGGCGCAGGTATTGGAAAATCAGTATGGAATAGTGACAGGTATCATGACCACCATACATGCATACACCAACGATCAGAATACGCAAGATGCACCCCATGCTAAAGGTGACCTGAGAAGAGCAAGAGCAGCCGCTCAAAACATAGTTCCAAATAGCACAGGTGCTGCAAAAGCTATTGGCCTGGTTCTCCCATCACTGAAAGGAAAACTCGATGGTAGTGCTCAAAGAGTTCCAACTCTTACAGGTTCGTTGACAGAGTTGGTATCGATACTGAATAAGAAAGTGACCAAAGAAGAAATCAATGCAGCTATGAAAGCAGCTGCAAATGAGAGTTTCGGATACACTGAAGACGAAATCGTATCCAGTGATATTATCGGCACAGAATACGGAAGTCTGTTTGATGCGACACAAACAAAAGTAATCAACAATGGTGATGCTCAGCTTGTAAAAACTGTCAGCTGGTATGACAATGAAGCAAGCTATGTAGCACAGTTAGTGAGAACATTGCAATTTTTTGCTGGCTTGATTAAAGCATAATTAAATAAAAAAAGGGTGATCTGTAAGGTTGCCCTTTTTTGTTTTATATTTCTACTTTCATAACAGACAAAAAAAAATATATCATGATAAATTTTAAAGAAACAAGTTTTTCCGGGAAACGTGTGGTCATGCGAGTGGATTTTAATGTGCCGCTCAATGCAGAACTTCAGGTGACCGATGATACCCGTATCGAAGGTGCAAAAGCTACGATTGCCAAAGTCCTGAACGATGGTGGATCGGTAGTATTGATGAGCCATTTGGGCAGACCGAAAGGATGTCCTGAAAACAAATACAGCATGAAGCACGTCATACCGGCATTGCAGGTGTACTTTCCTGATGTTAAAATCAATTTTGCTGATGATTGTATTTCGGAAGATGCTTTCAGAATGTCATCTTCTTTGGCAAATGGTGAGATACTGTTGCTTGAAAACCTGAGATTTTATCCTGAGGAAGAAAAGGGAAATCCGGATTTTGCTAAAAAACTGAGTCAGCATGGTGACATCTATATTAATGATGCCTTCGGGACTGCCCACAGAGAGCATGCTTCAACTGCTACCATTGCAAAATATTTTGATAAAGACCATAAAGGTTTTGGATACCTCATGGCTGCAGAGGTCGAAAATGCTACAAAGGTGTTGCATGATTCTGTCAGCCCTGTGACTGCTATAGTAGGTGGTGCCAAAGTTTCGGATAAAATTCAGCTCCTTGAAAGACTCATCGATAGCATGGACAATATCCTCATTGGTGGAGGTATGGCTTATACTTTTATAGCAGCTAAAGGCGGCAAAATAGGTAAATCTCTTGTTGAACCTGACTTTACAGACTTAGCCTTGAAGATTATAGCTAAAGCTAAAGCCAACAATACTACTATTTATTTGCCGGGAGACAGTATCATTGCAGATGCATTTAGTGCTGATGCTGCTTCAAATGTTGTGGCCAGTGACAATATACCTGACGGATGGATGGGACTGGATATTGGACCTGTGGCTACGGATGTTTACTCCAATGTCATCATAGCTTCAAAAACCATCTTGTGGAATGGACCTATGGGCGTATTTGAGTTTGAAAAGTTTGCCAATGGTACATTTTCTGTAGCAAAAGCAGTAGCAGAAGCTACGGATGAAGGAGCTTTCTCATTGATAGGAGGCGGAGACAGTGTATCAGCCATCAACAAATCAGGTCTTGAATCCAGGGTGAGTTATGTATCTACAGGTGGAGGCGCTATGCTTGAGTTTCTGGAAGGCAAAGAACTTCCCGGCATCAAAGCGGTCAAGGAGTAATACGAACAACAGGTGACTTGACTTAATACCTAAAAATCTAAAATGATAATCTATTACGACCTCCAAATACTTCAAAATCAGTCTCCGCAGCGGCGGATCACTTTTAGCATCGCACCATGGTGGTGACTACAGCATAGCTGCACACAGTATGATTTGTCGCTAAAAGTGCTGATTTTATTGTATTTGAAGCTCTCACTACGAATCTCATTTTAGATATTTAGGTAATAAAAAAAAGAGCAGTATAAATTACTGCTCTTTTTTGTTTGTGGTTTATGTTAAACAATAAGGCCTTTGGCAAAAAAAAATATTTTAAATGTTATACTGAAAAAATGAGGTGCATTTCATTTTTTCGCACTGTGCTTGATTTCTTATCAAGTTTTGTTTGTTCGTCGTAGCTTCTAACTTCGATGCAGTGTAATAAGGCATCTTGCCTGAATCGCAAAAAGAAATGATGATTTTTAATGTGATGCAAAAAAGTAAAATACACCCTTCTATTATCTCTAATCTTTATGTCCGAGATAAATATAGGGACGTAGTCCTGAGATCTTTGTAGCATAAATATCCTCACACCATCACGTAGGGGCGTAGCCCTGTGATCTTAAAAGATGTGGTAAATATAAGATATCAGGTCTACGCCCCTTATGTTTCAGATGCTAATGTTTTCTACAAAGATGACAGGGCTACGCTCCTGCCCCGATAGGCGGGAGTAATTTATCTTCAGGATCATGTCTCTAAAGCATCGTTTGTTCGTTGTAGCTTCTAACTTCGATCCAGTGTAATAAAGCATCTTGGCTGAATCGCGAAAAGAAATGATGATTTTTAATTCTACTTTGTTAAATTAGGAATTATCATCAAAAGTCTCAAATAGGTTGTCAGGTTTATCGTTTTTGATTCGGCGATTTATGTCTTTTTCTCGCTGTATGTGCCTATAAAGCATCTGCTTTATTTCTTCTTCAATATTCACACCTTGTGATAATAGGATGGCAATAGTTTGTAGTCTAACATCTCTAGCTGATAAAAGTGGGATTTGTTCTTTCTTTTCTTGCCGCTTCTTGAGTATATAATGCATTGCCATCATTACTAATGCCATGTGGTGTTACCATGCATTGTATTTTCTTACTTGGTAGTCGGCCATTCCAAGCTCTCCTATATTGTCTTGAAACGATCGTTCTATCCAATATCTTTGGCCTTGCATATAAGCAAATTCTTCAATGCTCTCTTCTTCTACTGTAAAGTTGCTCAACGAATATTTTATTTTATTTTGATCCTTTCTTATGATCAGTGTTCTTTTTTGAGCTTTTTGTGTCTTAGGGTCCCAGACCCAAACTGTTTGGATGTGAAATAGGGCTTTGAGCCATCCTTTTGACCCTTTATGCCATTCTATTTTGCTGAAATCATTCTTAGTCAACGTTTTGTAGTAATCCTCTACTTTTACTGATTTTTATTCATTCGTTAACTTAATGATCTCTTTCCCCTTTTTTGTCACTCGATTTTCAACCAATACTTCTGGTTCTGTAAGATAAATATGTTGATTCACCTTTATATCCAGTACAAACTTTTTACCCTTTTTATCTAGAGCGTTTGCAAATTCATATCCTTGTCCATACAGTGAATCCGCGCCTATCCATCCATATTCTATCCCTTGTTTGTCTAGCTCATCTATCATCTCCATGGCAAGTTGCACTTTAGTAGCGTATTTAATAGCTTTCTTTGGGATACCTGCTTTAATACATCTCTTTTCATCATCTGTCCACTCCTTTGGAAGATATAAACGTGCGTTAACCAAACACACTTTCTCACCACTTCCTAACGACGCAAATACGCCTGTTTGTGAATTTTCGATCTTTCCTTCAATGCCATTATATATTGTCTGGAGACCAACGGAGTGCTTACCTGATTTTTTGTTACTATTTTCATCAATATTGAGCGCTTGTAGCTTTCGATCCCCTAAATCTTTATTGACTTTTTTAGCCACTTCCATCATGAGATCCGAAGCACTCCAGAGTGAATCTGAAATGAAGTGCTGTTGAGATTGATAATCAATGACATGTGAGCAAAGGTCGCCATCCTTGACGACCTGAAAAATTTCATAAAGGCTTTGTTTTGTGTTCTTAAAAAAGTCGTTTTTGTTACTGCTGTTCCTAAAGGTAAGAAGTTTTTGCACTCAAAAAAACGACAGTACAAATATACGAAATTTTTACAATATGTTGGTTATCTGTACATTAAATTTAACAAAGTAGAATTAATTACTTTAAGTTCCTGAGCTCTGTTTCTTACGGTCTTATTATACTCTTTTTATTAGCACAGCTAATCTTTGTCCTTAACCTGCTGCTTGGAATCATTAAATATTTGATTTCAAAAGAGAAATAACGCTTATCACCCCATTTTCAAGTTTATGATCAACAATCAAGCAATCTTCTGTGGTAGTTGATTTGCCCCAAATGGTAGTTCAAATGGGTGGCAAGATGGATCAGAAAAAATTCATAAGATGTCTTTGTATCAAAAACGAGCAAAGGATATTCTGTCTGAAGTAATGCTGGATTGAAATTTAAGAGGGATTCCTTTACAGTGATCATGGTTCCTGATACCATTTGTACTAAAACTGACCGCTCTACTCCTTTTGATGAAAATTCAGCATCTCTATTTCTGATGTACCCAGTTTTTCCGATTTCTGCTCCAATATAGGTATTCAGGTTGCCCACAAGATGCAGGCAAAGGTTTCCTGCCGAATTGGAAATATTTTTTTCATAATGCCAAATGACACTTTCATTTTTGTACAGTTCAATTTCTCGGGAGAGCTTGAGAAGGTCTCTGGAAAATATGGATTCAAGACTTTGTATCATCATGTGTCACTGATTAAGTGCGGCTAAAATTTGATTTAAATGGGATTTATTGTGCAAAACAACTTTATCAAATTCATCTTTTAGGGTACGAAGACCTGCTTCACTGTGGACAAACGTTGAATCCCCCTTCGAATGATAATAGCTTTGTGCCAGATAAATGATAGAATTTCTGTTGGCTTCAAACATTTGTCTACCGATATCTATTGGGAAATCGACATAATTTAGATTTTCAGACCATTTGTCTTGATCAAATGCCCATACAACAACTTTGGGTTCGGAGATGACTCTTTTGATTCTTTCGTGAAGTACAGACTCAGCGTCAGCGAGATGTACAAGAATTTTTTTGATGGACCACTTGCCGGCTTGATATGTTTTTTCAAGATCTTTTATTCCAAGTTGGAAGTATGGTAAAGTTTCATCCTTACATTTTGTGAGTTGTTGTACAATGTCCATCATTATGGTTATTTTACTGAAACTACTGATCTGATCTTGTCCTGTTGATTCGTCCCTATCAGTATCCTCTCTCCATTTTGAAGTGTCAGTTGCAATCCATCATTTCCTGCTATAATATATGCTTTTCCAGATTTTCCATTGCGTATGCCGTATCCGCCATATTCTGACCAGGGGCTAAATTTTCTGATGGTGTGTTCTTTTATATCCTTATGTCTGATGGTGTGCCATTTGAATTGAAAAGGAAAAAATCTGTAATGCACACCATTTTCATCGATCGAGGTGTACAGTCTCATGCTTAGTAAGAATGAACACATCAAAATAGCAGTCGCCATACTACAATAAAATACAATGAGATCATCGTACCTTAGATAAAAATACAAAACCCAGTTGGTCGCTAAAGTAACCGCCATAACCAACAACGGCCAAAGGCTATCCAATTTTTGGACTTCATTATATTGGTTATTGGTCATCAGAATGTCACTTGTTTTTTCATTTCTTTGCCGTCGCGCATCAATACAATCTCTACTGTCTGACCTGGTTTAAAGACAGAAAGACATTTCATATATGCCTGCATGTCTGCCACTTCATGTTCTCCCATCCTGACGATAATGTCGCCTTTCATCAATCCTGCCTGCTGACCCGGTTTTCCATCTTTCAGGCCATCCAGTTTCATGCCTTTTCCGTCATACATATAATCAGGCATGACTCCTAATGTCACTGTAAAAGCCACTCTTCCTTGAGTTTCGTCTTTGGTTTTTGTAAAAGTAACTTTTGGCTTTTTGTCCAATGTACTGACAATAGTATAAATATACTCCAGTACATCTGTTGCTCCTGTATAGTTGATGAGGTGAGCGTCATCTGTGGGTTTGTGATAGTCAGCATGTTGGCCTGTAAAAAATCCAAGTACGGGAATACCAGCATTGTAAAAAGATGCCTGATCGGAAGGTGCCATACCGGAAAGTTCTTTTTTGACATTGACTTTATCCGTTTTGATGGCATCTATGATGGGTTCGAAATCAGGTGCTGTTCCCACACCACTGACGGCAAGCTTTTTTTCTGCATTGAGCCTGCCGATCATATCCATATTGACCATGTAGTTGAATTTTGTTTTGTCCATAGACGTGTTATTGACAAAATAATTGGAGCCCCAAAGTCCTTTTTCTTCTCCTGAAAAACAAATAAAGAGATAGTTGTGATTTTTTAATCCTGACTTTTTGATGCTCTCTGCAAGGTACAAAACGCCTGCTACACCACTTGCATTATCATCAGCACCATTGTGTACAGCACGTTCACCTGCGTGGAGTGATCCTTCCTGCCCATACCCAAGGTGATCATAGTGTGCTCCGATGATAACAGTACTTGACATATTATTGTCGATATATCCCAGAATGTTGCGGCCCGTTACAGAAGCACCTGCGGAAGAAGCATCATCACCATGAGGATTACTGCTTTTTTTTCTGGAAAATGTTTGATAATAAGTTTTGTCATTTCCAGCAGGAGTAAGACCAATGCCTTTAAATCTGTTGACTATATATTCACCTGCTTTTTTTTCACCTTCTGTACCAATTTCTCTGCCCTCCATTTCATCTGAAGATAATGTAATGATGTCAGTGGAAATATTTTGTTTTGGCTGACTGATTGGCAATGAAGTTTTTTTGGAGCATGATATTACCAAAAAGCTCAGTGCTAAAATGACAATGGATAATTTTGAATACATTTTCATGGAATACAGGTCTGTGTTGAGTTTAAAATGTAAAATTACAAAAGAATTTTTATTGTCGCCAACATTTAATAGAAATGTGTGTGTAACAATTTGCACTTTTGTTGAAAAAAATTGCTTGATAGCATTTGCCTCTACTTACCCCTGCCTGACAACAGTCGGCAGGCAGGCCCAACCCCTCAAGGGGAGAGCAGTGCTAATATTGAAAGCATTGGCGTGGGTCGTCCCTTCAGAGCCTGCCAAGCTATGCTTGGGAATGAGGGTAGCGAGGGAATTTTAGTTTTTGTGCAATGTGTTATACACACAATAGAAATGCTCGGAATTCTTTTATTGGACAAAATTAACAAAATATAGATTTTTCAGGAAGATTGAGTTTTCTTCCTGTGTCCTCGATGACTCTTATAAATGGATCGAAATTTTCAGCATTGGCGCCGGCAGGATACATTTTGATATCTAAATTTCTATATTTTCGCATCAAGGGTCTGATCAATTCCAAATCGATTAAACCTTCTCCAACGAATTTATGACTCCAGATAGCCAAGTCAATGTCGCTATAGGTATGCACGCCACCTTTTGAATATGACCCGAAAAGTATGACTTTTTCAGGGTCAAGCCCTGTTTTAAACAGATCATGAAGTAAATCTTCAAGTAATTTTTCTAAAGCCCTTCTAGTAAGCATGACTTTAAGGTATTTAACTTTTGGAACTGCTTTTTTGTATATTCTACTGTAGCTAATTTATATAAACTAAACTTGAAATCAGGGTACCTGCCTTCTATATTCCATCTGTTGATGGTATCCAAAAAATCGACCAAATCAGGTTCAAAATCTAAATCCGTTTGGGAATAGATGGATTGTAAGTCATGAATTCTTGGAGGTATGTTATCTATGTTGTCATTGACCCAATTAGCTTTTATATATTTTTCAACTGCCAGACAAAACATAAACAGAGCTTCGACATTCTTTCCACCTTGCATCAGCAAAGTGGCAGCATCCCAATTTTCGTTTCCTGATCTTAACCAAAAACTTATATGATCCTGCTTATTCATTTTACAAATATATGACATTTTTTCATAGAAGATATCAAAAACATAATATGAGTATAAAAATCATGATGATTACCCTGATCTGACATTCTGTACTAAACCTACTACCTTTTGATGTGATTAATTTTTATCGGTCTCGGATTTTCCAGCAAAACTATTTCCCAGTATCCTGTCCCATAAAGCACTAAAAGCTTCTCTAAAGTTAGCATCCCGGGGCCTTTCACCCTGATCTTTAAGGATATATTCACCCTGATCATTTTTTGTGAGATTAAATTTGAATACAAACTGATCCGGGTCAGAAGTTTTCATCCTGAAAGTGCCAAATCGCAGGTCATAATATTGAATGGAGTCACTTTTATTTTCTACGATGTTAAAATAATCATCACTGAACCATCTAAGGATTTTTAAAGTATGGTCGCTTTGAAATGCATCAGGATTTTCCGGTCTGCTTTTAGGTAATTTATTGAGTTTAAAAAATTTTTCTTCGTCAAAAAACGAATAAGAACCATAATAATACGCAGAGTCTGTTTCAGCAACTCCACTCCACAAAATATTATTGAGTATGGTAGGTGATGTAGTATATCTGTTTGCTTCAATACCTGCACGACTTATTGAGTTTTCAAAAATTGTATTGATTCTAGTTTTATTAAAAATGGTAAGAGCCATGTATAAACAACTGATGATAAGCCCTCTGCGATTCCAAACCGCTCTTTGGCGGTCATGCTTAGGATAATATATTACGATGATCAAACAAATCAAAAATGGTACGGTGTACAATGGGTCTGCCACTGCTATGTTGTTGAAAGCAACTCTCTGATTGGAAAATGGAAGTAATATTTGTGTGCCATATGTCGTAAAACAATCCAATATAGGATGTGTAATCAGCACCCAAAGAAACATGATAATCCAATCTTTCAGGTCTGCCGTTGGTCGTGAGTAGGAAGGTCTTGAATATCGTTTATAAATAATCCATGCTGATAAAAGAATGACAGCCAGGCCAGTGACCAATTTCCCGAGTGAAAATGTCCCTAATAAAACAATAATCAAACCAATTGCTGATGTCAAAATACCCCACCCTACAATGCCAAACCATCTTTGAAAAGGCAATTGATACATCCTGAACACTACCCATCCTAAAATAAATGAAGTTATGAATAAATATAATGCCGAATGTGTTGGACCGCGATGAAATGCCAACGCATCAACAGGTGACATGATTCCATTGGCAATGACATCCATATCCGGCAATGTGCCGGCTATAGCACCCCAAACCATAGCCCTGTTACCTATCTTTTTGCCAAGACTGGCTTCAGCCACTGCTGCTCCGAGGACAATTTGTGTGAGTGAATCCATTTTTTACATTACGAATTTGAATGTCTATAGAGTTTGGGATGTTCAAATTTTATCAAGATTTCCGACTTTT
Organism: Saprospiraceae bacterium; assembly: GCA_016713025.1. Classification (NCBI taxonomy): domain Bacteria; kingdom Pseudomonadati; phylum Bacteroidota; class Saprospiria; order Saprospirales; family Saprospiraceae; species Saprospiraceae bacterium. The sequence goes on from JADJPZ010000004.1 coordinate 2,454,640, forward strand.
ATAAATTTTCCATGTCTTGTCACCTACCTTTTTTTAAAAGCACCAAATCTTCGATGATCAGGCAGTGACAGGTATTTTTAATAATTCAATGGCTTTGCTGGCGGCAGTTTGTTCAGCTGATTTTTTATTAAAATCTTCTGCAGTGGAAATTTCCTGACCATCTATCACTACTGCCACTTTGAAGCAATCCCTTTTATCCAATTTAAATTTTGCAATGGTTGTAAAATTGATCTCCTTCCCATTTTTTTGACACCATTCGAGTAGGATTGATTTATGATTATCGTCCTTTGTTTCGAGCTCTATGATATCAATGTATTTCATCAGGATATTTCTTATGACATAGTTTTTGGTTTTTTCGTAACCAAACTCAATATAGATAGCTCCTATCAATGCTTCAAAGGCATTGCCCAGCATAGCGCTGCTCATTTTACCCATACTGTATTCCGAAAGTATGACATCAAGACCCATCCTGTCGGCAATCTCATTGAGTGTCTGACGTTTTACGATTTTTGATCTCATTTTAGTCAAAAAACCTTCGTCTTTGTTGGGGTATTTTTTGAAAAGGTATTCTGCAACTATAGTGGAGAGAATAGCGTCACCCAGATATTCCAATCTTTCATTGGTAGGTTTTCCGGGGGTTTCATTGGTCATAGACTTATGATAAAAAGCTGTCTTAAACAAACTAATTCTGGCAGGAGTAAAGCCCAAAATCGGTTTAAGTTTTTCGGTAAGCTCTTTATCTTCCGAAAGGTAAAGATTATAAATTCTGCGTATTACGTCCAAAATCTTTAATCCTTAAATCTTTTGATAATCAAAGAAGCATTGTGTCCGCCAAACCCGAATGTATTGCTCAGAGCGATATCTATTTTTCTCTCCTGTGCCACATTGAATGTAAAATTCAGTTTAGGGTCAAACTCAGGATCATCTGTAAAGTGGTTGATGGTAGGAGGTATAAAGCCCTCATTGATAGCTATGACACAAGCCAAAGCTTCAACAGCTCCTGCACCGCCCAATAAGTGCCCTGTCATTGACTTGGTACTGCTGATATTCAGATCATATGATGCATCACCAAAGACCCCTAGTATTGCTTTTGTTTCTGCTATATCCCCCAATGGTGTAGATGTACCATGCACATTGACATAATCTACATCAGATGGGTTGATACCTGCGTCTCTTATTGCGTGCCTCATTACATTGCGAGCCCCAATGCCTTCAGGGTGAGGGGCCGTCATATGGTAAGCATCTGCTGTCATGCCTCCACCCATCACTTCAGCATATATAGTAGCACCACGCTTTTTTGCATGTTCATACTCTTCAAATATAAAAGCTCCACCACCCTCTCCCAATACAAATCCATCTCTTTCTTTGTCAAATGGCCGACTTGCTGTTTCCGGGCTGTCATTTCTTTCTGACATCGCCTTCATAGCCGAAAATCCTCCCACGCTTGCTCTGGTGATAGCTGCTTCCGAACCACCGGTGATCATGATGTCCGCCCGACCAATCCGGATATAGTCAAACGAAGAGATGAGAGCATGAGTTGATGATGCACAGGCCGAAACGGTACCGTAATTGATGCCTCTGAATCCATATTTTATGGATATATGCCCGGGAGCAATATCCCCTATAAGTTTTGGGATAAGAAAGGGGCTATATCTTGGTTCTCCCGTCCAGTGTGCTGCTTCCGTGAGATCATGCTCTATAGTCTCAAATCCACCTATACCTGTCCCCCAAATTACCCCAGCACGATCCAGATCGATATTTTTGACATCTAGACCGGAAGAAAGCATCGCTTCATCTGCAGTCACCAAGGCGTACTGAGCAAAAGGATCGAGTCTTCGGGCTTCTTTTCTTTGAATAAACTGCTCAACGTCAAAGTCTTTTAATTCACAAGCAAATCTTACTTTGAACAGAGATGCATCAAATCTGGTAATAAGTCCCGCTCCACTGATACCTTTCTTAAGATTTTCGGCAAACGCTTTGTATGTATTACCGATGGGCGTAAGCGCCCCGACTCCTGTGATTACTACACGTCTCATATGTCATATTGAAGTTGATCGCAAAAATCTGTAATTTTATTGGATTTAAGAACCTTTAATGTATAAAAAAAAATCCACAAAAACTTATGCTTTTGTGGACTTCCTGTTTTTTGTGAAATAATCCTTAAGATTTAGCGGCTTCCAAAAACTCTATAGCCTGACCAACAGTCTGGATTTTTTCAGCTTGATCATCAGGTATTGATACATCAAATTCTTTTTCAAACTCCATTATAAGTTCTACTGTATCCAATGAATCTGCTCCAAGATCGTTTGTGAAGCTTGCTTCGTTAGTTACTTCAGACTCATCAACACCTAACTTGTCAATGATAATTTTTTTTACTTTTTCTGCGATTTGTGACATTTTAAATAATGTTTTCTGATTATGCCGCAAAGTAAGTTATTAATGCATACATATACAAATAATTTATGTTTATTTTGATATAATAATTTATTATAATATGTTTTAATATGTTGTAAATCTGTGTTTTATATTATTTCTAAAATAATTAGACCATGTTTTCATACATGTCCATAATTAATTGGTAAAAATATGGGCAACAATAAGCAATTCTAAGTGAGTTAGTAATTAATCCATTAACTTTGTGTAAAAGTGATCAGAGAACACCTATTTTATTCCTGGAAGGTTGTTCCCCAACAGAGTCACTTCCGCTTCAATTGGTCACTTTAAAAACACAAATAATCATAAGGGGATTATATTCCTGCTTCCAATCTCAATATCGTCATCTGCTAAAACTTCCAGGAAGTCCCGAGATCAGTTTATCAGTTTTTAAAGCACCACCAACTTCCAATATGTAAGTAGAATCTAAAATAAAATCACATCTGCCGGAGGTATTGACTAAATGTAATGGAGATATAGAATTTACAAAAAATGTCTCGCGGATGCAGCCTGAATTTAAATTATTTGGCTAAAGGCATGCCATTAGTGCGCAGTCCAGATAATAAGTTAACCTCGTAGGAGTTAATGAATGTATAGAAAACATAGCCTTATTTCTAGAATTCGAACTCCAACGTGGTAAAATTAAAATGGGAGTGATTTTTTTGAAGATCAAGAAGAAGAGCGTAAAGAAATCGTCGCAAACGATTTTAGCTCTGAACTGTGGGCTCCGTACCACAGCTAAGAATGCATAATATAAATGTTCTACGGACCGCGAGTATTTTTAACGAAGATATTCGGAAAAAGAACCACATTTAATTAAGTTCTTTATCTGGACAGAGCACTAGGTTTGGATTGTGTAAAAGTACTTTTTCAGGCTTTCTATGAAGCTGTATGTACTTCCGCTTTCTGGTAATTTCTATGCTTCCGGCTAGTTTACTTACATTGGATTGAAAAGGAACAGAGTTGGCCAATTTGTTGATCAACTTCCTAATTTTAGGAATACCAACCGTGCAATAATTGGCAGTTTTAAAGTTTCGCAATCCTACTGCGTCACAATGCTTCAATGAAGCAGTTATGTATTTTTTTTTTGCTTAAGGGTCACTTCGTGCTCCTCAGTCAAAAAAAAAGAACCCTCACTCTTTTGTGAAGGCCCCTCTTTATGAAAGCGTTATTCTTTGTTTAATGTGCTGATGTGGCAATGTGTTAATGTGGCAATGTGTTAATGTGGCAATGTGTCAATGTGGCAATGTGTCAATGTGCTAATTCGCTAATTTGACAATGCGGTAATGTGAAAATGGAGTAATTAACTAACTAGCACAATCAGTTAATTAGCACATTAACTAATTATCGCATTAGCACATTAGCCAGATGTCCCAGAGCGAAACAATTGATTTGACAAGTTATATTTCTTTATAGACTCAAGATTTTCAGTAAACTTGATAATCTCCATAGCAAACTCAAAACTCAAATCCAATATTGCATTTTCCTTATCCATATACGAAAAATTAAACATTAAAAAATTTAAACATCATTCAATCAGCACATTAACTCATTAGCACATCAGCACATTATCTAATTGTTATTAATCTGTATCGTCGCCGTACCACATTTTGGTGTCGGACATTCAACTGGTGGGTTTCCCGGAGTACAATTGCCTGGATCTCCTATCTGGAAAGTCCTCGTACATCCAGGTGTGGCACTATCTGTCACTGTCACAGTAAATGTCGATCCTCCACCTGCTGTACCTGTACCAAGTATGAACTGTGTTACTCCATATGGTACATTGGTGTTTGGTGTGATGGTCGTGCCGCCATTGATGGTCACATTATATCCAGTTAACGAAGTATTGCTATTTGTTATTTGTGCATTAAATCTGATTCTGTTGTCTGTGATCAATGCTGGTGTTCCATTGTCCAGACATTCTAAATTTTGGGGTACGATGGCTTGGATATTACAACAATTAGTCGGCGTATCTAATGTCACATTGCAAACTCCAGTACAGTTGGTTGTCGTATTGGTCACTGTTACTGTATAGGTACCTCCGGTCAGCCCTGTACGGTTTGCTGTCGCAGCTCCATTGTCGCTCCATGCGTAGGTATATGTACCCGCTGGGCTTGGTACGACAGTGATGTCACCACCTGTCAGGTTAGGGCAGCTCGGGTGGGTATTGGCTGTGATATTGCAAGTAGGATTTACTGTAGCATTTACTACCACTGCTGAACATGTTGCCGTACAGCCTGTGGTCGTATTTGTTACCGTCACAGTATATGTATTTGCCGATAAGCCTGTGATACTAGCCGTCGTAGCGTTATTGCTCCAAAGATAAGTCACTCCTGTCGCCGTCGCTGTTGCTGTACCATTAGGTGTAGCACAATTTGAATTATCTGTTTTACCACAGGTCACACTTGGATTTGTAGTTGTACTGGTTATCACCGCTTGACATGTCTTGCTGCAATTAGGCAGGAAGTCATCAGTCACTGTTACCGTATAAGTACCAGCCGCTTTACCAGAGATCGATGATATAGTCTCACCACTACTCCACAGATATGTGATTGTTCCTTGACCTCCCATGACATTGACACTGGCTGATCCATTTACTGGAGTACACGTAGTCTGTGGTAAAGGCGCACAAGTAACGGTTAGGTTACACACATTGCACGTTGGGGCATTGTACATACCTGAATCATTACATGATGTTGTAGTCTGAAATGATGCGGTCACAGTATTATTCATTGATCCATTAGCTGGCAACGTAAATACTGCACAAACAGGTGGTAAAATTCCTCCGGATACATTGATCGTCTGAGTCTGACCGCCGGCAGTGACAATGATATTTTCTCCAGCAGGCGGTACGGACCAATTAACTTCTACGTCCAAAACAAAATTTGTACCATCACATGATCCAGCATATACATTTGTTATATCAAGATAACACTGATTGGGATTACATGGTAATTTTGGTTTTAAACTTCTTTGATCGCAGCAATTACTTCCACCAGTAAAACAGGCGTTTATAGTAAAAACTGTATTGTTTGCCGGAATCGTAAAGGTCACAAAAGCCATTTGCTGTGCTCCTCCTACCACATCGATCACTTGTGTCACACCATTCAGAGTTACATTTATATTTTGTCCTGCAGGTGCATTTGCCCACGTGACATACGCATTGACCACCACTTCAGAGCTGGTACCATTCCAGTGACATGGACTTACAGATACATAACTTATGTTAACATCGCAATCCGGAGACAGATATAAACCCAAGTCCCAGGTCCTATCATCTTCTGCAGCATCAATTCTAGTAACTGGCATAATGATTCCGTCAGAATCTTTAGTATCATCTCCTCCTTGATCAGTCGAAGTAACTACATAGCCGGCAGGTGGATAAAATACAGCATAATAATCTGATGGTATCAGATTAGGGAATAAATATCTTCCATTCAGATCTGTCACTGTGAAGCCTACTAAAACATCAGTCAAAGGGTTGGAAATTCCATCACCGTTATCTCTGTATAGTTCCACCACTACACCTGATACACCTGTCCCAATTTCATCTTGTATTCCATTTTTATTGGTGTCTATCCATACATAATCTCCATATATACCAGGAATAGCTGGTGTTACCTGAATACCTACCTTGATCGGTTCTGCTGGTAATAGTGACTGATTGTTGTCTGTTCGTGTCGCTCTGAAGCCAAATGAATTCCATGCGATCTCTCCATTGGAAGGTGCATCTACTGGTGCTCTCATGGGCCAGTTTAGGATGAATGAATCCAACGGATTGATGATAATATTTCCAAAATCAAATTTTAGTGATTGCACACTGGTGATATCTGGCAGTGGAGCCAAGGTCCAGTTGGCTGGGGTACAGCCTGTAGGAAATGGTGATGGATCCGCAGGTGCCTTCATCTCGTCTCTGCATGGATTTTGGGCTGTAGAGTAATATACGGTTACTCCTGCCGGAGCTATGATTGGATTGGCAAGATTAGGACGCCATGCGGTATTCCTCGGGCTTGGGTCAATAACCCCCATATCCCCTACAAATGGAAGGATGTCTACTATCTCAATGTCCTTCATTGGCACGTTACCCGTATTTTTTACCACCAATCTATAATCAGCCATACCTCCATGTACAGTCTGTCCAAAAGCTGGATAACGAGAATACCCAGCGTCCAACTGACCTCTCACCCACTTGATAGACTCCATGGATGCTGAAGCCGGAATAATAATGCTATAACAAGAATAATTTGAACCGTAAGTTGTGACCGATTCTGTAGTATTTCCGTTTTGATTCCAGTCATTGGTATCTGTGAAACCAAAATTATTTGGCGAGGACACTAGGGAAACATTAGAGCCAAAAGCAGTAAATATGCCAACATACCCCGTATTTGGCAGTAAAGCAGGCCCTACCGTTGTGGCAATACTCACTTCAAACTTCTTACCAAACGGCAATACACTTCCAGTAGGAAATTTCCACCGATATAAATCATAGGATTTCCCTGAAATGGTTTGGTAATTAGGCAGAATCTCAAAAGTAGGTGTGGGCAGCCCAGAAGTCAAAGGATTAAACGTTTGTGAACCCGGTGTATATATGAACCCTGAAGGAACAAAATATCCTGCCACAGGATTGGTAACATCAGCATAACCAGCATTTGCAGTTACTTCACCTTTGAATACAATGGGTGTCCCTACAGGTTTTAAAACGTCGTTACAAGGTGTGGTTGATGCAACAATATCCAGTGCTCCTGTAGTAGGTCGTGGCTTTAATATATAATTGTTATTGCACGTAGTTCTAGCAGCTAAGGCCGGGATACCAGGGGTAGTACTTTCCCATACCAAACAATTGGATACGGTTTCATCAGCCATTACATCATTTCTGGGCACAAAATACATCAGATGGTACAGGCCTAAACTGGTATTCGCAGGCCATGGGGTTTTCATCACAAATTTTATTTTGGTGAAGTATTCTCCTGAAGGTAAGAAAGGTACTACTTGTCCTCCAGTTATTGGATAGGAGGTCCAGCTTGCATTTAAATTGGTCTGATATTCCACATGGTCCAACATTCCTTGATTATCAAATCGAACACCTCTATATGGTGCAGTTTGATCGATATACACATTACCAGGAATCGTCTCGATGATTTCGAGGTTCTCCAATGGAACATTTCCTGTATTATTAAAACCAAAGTCATAACCAAACGACTGACCCGGGAATACATTTCCACCACCGGATCTAGCCAAAGTTGCGGATATAGTAGGACTCGTAAGAGTGGTAGTCTCAATCAGGTCGGTTACACAGGTACCCCCCACATTATCTCCATTGCTCAGCGTAGACGGAGTACCACCAAACGGCGTATAGGCTACGGTAGCCGTGTTCGTTACTGAGTTGCCAGCCGAGAAAGGTGGATTATCGAACTTAACCGTGATATCCACATGATAGGTATTAGCCTGCCAGTTAAACCCAAAGTTATAGAAAGATAAATCAGGCACATTGGCGGTTACTGTTCCTCCACTTTCTGTCCCTGTACCGACTTGCGTGGCGCCATTAAAGACGACAGCGCTGACAAAAGTAGCACCAGCCGGCAAGACATCTGTTAAGACTATATTTTCTGCTTCCAAAGTACCAAATGGAATAGTACCGTAAATACCTTCATAAAAGATCCGTATTCTATAGGTTGTATTATACCCAATTGCACCGCCGTTCAGTAAGGTTTTTTCTGCACAGATCCGCGGTACCGCAGTAGAATTAATACAAAAGTTTTTCACACCAGAAGTGTTTCCGCTGCCATCAGTAATTTCAGCCGTAGAACATACATTGGTGTTATTAGGAGTGGTCAAGTTATTAACTCTTGCGCAAAACTCCAAAACTCCTGTAGAACCGGATGACAAAGGACTGACAAAATTAATGGTCAATTTTTTACTGCCTGGGGTATTGGAAAATACAAAATTACCAACAGGAGCATGTACCGTACCTACAAAATCGGACACTGAATGTATCCAATCCGGTAGATTTATGACTGCCTTCACACCTGTGGCACTTCCTGTAGTACTGGATATGGCATAGTCCACCTGCATACAGTATTTAGCCCCTGATTGAATGGTTGTTAAGTTGTTCTTTTCAGAATATACCAAATTTATAGTCACCTGACTATACGCTTGATTTCCTATGCCTAAAACAATCAAACATAAGAATAAAAATAATGTTAGAAATGATTTTGCTTTCATAAAAATGTAATATTTAGATAAATAAATAATTGACACCACTTAATTTGGTGTTTAAATTATTGTTCTATTACATTCTCACTACATGTATAAAGATACAAGTACATCTTTAGGTTGGCACAAAGATATTACATATTATTATAATATAAAACATTTTTTATACTTTTTTTTAAAAACTAATGCATAAATGTTTTCTTTGATTACATTTATAAATTTATAATTGTTTTTATTCGCAAAAGATGTCTTGAAGAATCGATTTCAGCATCAGTCAAAAGTCAAATTCGATTCATTTAATGGTATTGCAAAACTTGTCAAGCTTTAGCATGATTCAATGGCAAGTGGTGTAATCTTGTTGATATTGAAAATGGCAACACATTTAACTGATGTGGAAGTGTAAAAAATCTGAGTGTGATGCTTAGAAAATAACACCACTGATCGGCGCAGTGTCTAACTCTGGTAAAGCAGATAGGCTCATAGACCGTAAGACAGACTTCGACAAAGTCAAATATTACCGTTGCCAAAAGTCTTACATGTTTATTCTTTTGGCAAAGAATAAACATGTAAGACTTTGGGGATAATATATATCGGTCTCGTGAACATTTATCTACCCGCTATGGGGTAGACAAGTCATACCCAATTTCGGGCAGAAACTTGCGCTAGCAGGAGGGCAATACCATTTTTTTAGAAATTGTAGTTTGCGCATTAAAAATGCTTAAAATATTGCATCGCAGTTACAAACTGCGACGATCGAGGTTACAGTATAACTCATAATTGACCAAACAATTCTTTCTTATACTCTTCATCCAATACTCTTCGTTGATTTGATTTACTCGCTTCCAATACCATTTTCACAAACTCCGGATCGTAGGGTTTTTCCTTTTTAGTTTTTGTTTTAAAACTAATATTCATTTCTTTCAAAAATGCTTTGATGACTTCTAAGGTTTTGCCTTCTGTTTCTATGATTATCGTTTCCATGGTGATAAAAATTTTCTATTTAAAAATATTTACAAAATTACCATTTTTTTTAAAAAAACATACCCAAAAGTTAGTATTTCTCCACCGATCGGTTTTTAATGGGCTTCCAAATTTATTTGGATGTATAGTGAAAAATTGCATTCAGTGGGTATTAGTCATTAAACCCAAATTGTCCATTAGACTTTGAGTGAGAGAAAACGACACAAAATAGTTGTGAAGCACGGTATTTTTGACCCGCAGATGTAGCCTTAGCTACATTGAGGACGCAAAACTGAGTACTAAAACAAATATGAAGTGTAATTTTTTCGTAATAAATTTCTAATGGACATTTTGGGTTAAAGCACAAGTTACATTTATCTGCCCAATTTCGGGCAGAAACTTGCGCTAGCAGGGGGGCAATACCATTTTTTTAGAAATTGTAGTTTGCGCATTAAAAATGCTTAAAATATTGCATCGCAGTTACAAACTGCGACGATCGAGGTATGTGTGTTACCGGTCAGAGACCGTAGGATACTTTCCGTCAAAGTCAAATAAGACTTTGACAAACGGGGAGTCATTTCCCTTGCAGTCGGTCGACTTTCCAGCGTCCCATTGCTTACATCATTCTAAAAAAGCGATTTGATTTAAGCACAATTCAATAAATTGGCAGTTTTAATGTTTCGAAAACTGACTGTGTCATCATTCTGCAATTAAGCAATTCTGTGATATATTAAGCAGTTTTTTTTTTTTGCTTAAGGGTCACTTCGTGCTCCTCAGTCAAAAAAAAAGAACCCTCACTCTTTTGTGAAGGCCCCTCTTTATGAAAGCGTTATTCTTTGTTTAATGTGCTGATGTGGCGATGTGATAATGTGGCGATGTGCTGATGTGGCAATGTGCTGATGTGGCGATGTGATAATGTGACAATTTGCTAATGTGATAATGTGCTGATGTTCCAATGTACAAATGCGATGAACTGAACTTGCCGAAGTGTGTCAAATTGATGATGTGACAAATTGTTACGATTTTGAAGACTTGAAGAAACTATTTGACTATAACAGGCGTTTAATTTTGTGTTAAAAAAATATCTTTTAATTCAATGGTATAAGTAGCCAGAAATTCAAAAATTAAATTGAACACCTAAAACTTAAATATGGAAAACATATTAGATAGAATCACGATCAATGATAAAATTTGTAATGGTAAACCTACTATTAGAGGTAAACGCATCACAGTGCAAACGATATTAGAGTTTTTGCAAGCTGGTGAATCAAAAGAGGAAATATTACGCCAATTCCCAACTCTAGAATTACAAGATTTAGATGCATGTTTAAAATTTGCAATTGATCTTATGAATCGACGGTATGTGATTAAAGCTAATGTATGAAGAAATTTTTCATTGATGCAAATTTACCTTATTACTTTTCTATTTGGAATAGTGAGGAATACATTCATGTTATTGACATCAATGACGAATGGGAAGATGATAGAATTTGGGAATATGCAAAGAAAAATTCTTTGACTATTGTAACAAAAGATAGTGATTTTTCTGAAAGAATAATATTAAACATTCCGCCACCACGAGTTATTCATATTAAATTTGGAAACGTAAAAATGAAACAATTTTATCTATTGATTGTAAGTCGATGGGATGAAATTTGTAAGCTTAGTATAGATTACAAACTAGTTAATGTTTTTCATGATAGAATTGAAGGAATAGATTAATGATTGACAAAATAAGCATACATTCTGTTTTGTCCGATCGGTCGGGTATGCACAAAAAAAAAGAACCCTCACTCTTTTGTGAAGGTCCCTCTTTATGAAAGCGTTATTCTTTGTTTAATGTGCTGATGTGGCAATGTGCTGATGTGGCGATGTGTCAATGTGCTAATTCGCTAATTTGACAATGCGGTAATGTGAAAATGGTTTAATTAACTAACTAGCACAATCAGTTAATTAGCACATTAACTAATTATCGCATTAGCACATTAGCCAGATGTCCCAGAGCGAAACAATTGATTTGACAAGTTATATTTCTTTATAGACTCAAGATTTTCAGTAAACTTGATAATCTCCATAGCAAACTCAAAACTCAAATCCAATATTGCATTTTCCTTATCCATATACGATAAATTAAACATTAAAAAATTTAAACATCATTCAATTATCTCATTACCCCATAAGCACATCAGCACATTATCTAATTGTTATTAATCTGTATCGTCGCCGTACCACATTTTGGTGTCGGACATTCAACTGGTGGGTTTCCCGGAGTACAATTGCCTGGATCTACTATCTGGAAAGTCCTCGTACATCCAGGTGTGGCACTATCTGTCACTGTGATGGTAAATGTTGCTCCACCTCCCGCTGTACCTGCACCAAGTGTGAACTGAGTAATTCCATAAGGTACATTTGCATTCGGTGTGATCGTCGTACCACCATTGATGGTAACGTTATATCCTGTGAGTGATAGATTGGTGTTTGTCACTTGAGCACTGAATCTGATTCTATTATCTGTGATTAATGCCGGAGTACCATTATCAAGACATTCTAGATTTTGGGGTACGATCGCATTGATGTTACAACAGTTCATTGGGGTATCCAATGTAATGTTGCAGACTCCTGCACAACCTGTCGTCGTATTGGTCACCGTTACAGTATAGGTACCTCCTGTCAATCCTGTGCGATTTGCAGTTGCAGGTCCGCTATCGCTCCATGCATAACTGTAGGTGCCTGCAGGACTTGGTGTGACTGTCACGGATCCTCCTGTGAGATTGGCACAAGTAGGTTGGCTATTTGGAGCTATGGTACACGTTGGATTGACCGTATTATTGCCTACTATTGCCTGACATGTTGCTGTACACCCTGGAAGAAAATCATCAGTTACTGTCACCGTATATGTACCAGGTATTTTGCCAGAGATAGATGATGTAGTCTCACCGCTACTCCAAAGATAAGTGATGGCACCTTGACCGCCCGTGACATTGACACTTGCTGATCCGTTCAGTGGTGTACAGGTAGTCTGTGGAATAGGTGTGCAAGTAACGTTCAGATTACATGCATTGCACGTAGGTGCATCATACATATCTGAATCACTACACGATGTAGTAGTCTGAAATGATGCGGTCACAGTATTATTCATTGATCCATTAGCTGGCAACGTAAATACTGCACAAACAGGTGGTAAAATTCCTCCGGATACATTGATCGTCTGAGTCTGACCGCCGGCAGTGACAATGATATTTTCTCCAGCAGGCGGTACGGACCAATTAACTTCTACGTCCAAAACAAAATTTGTACCATCACATGATCCAGCATATACATTTGTTATATCAAGATAACACTGATTGGGATTACATGGTAATTTTGGTTTTAAACTTCTTTGATCGCAGCAATTACTTCCACCAGTAAAACAGGCGTTTATAGTAAAAACTGTATTGTTTGCCGGAATCGTAAAGGTCACAAAAGCCATTTGCTGTGCTCCGCCTACCACATTGATCACTTGTGTCACACCATTCAGTGTAACGTTTATATTTTGTCCCGCAGGTGCATGGGCCCATGTCACATAAGCATTGACCACTACTTCAGAGCTTGTACCATTCCAACTACAAGGACTTACAGATACAAAGCTGATCTTAACATCGCAGTCAGGAGATAAATACAATCCTAAGTCCCAGGTACGGTCATCCTCAGCAGCATCAATTCTGGTGACAGGCATGATGATCCCATCAGAATCCAACGCATCGTCTCCTCCTTGATCAGTAGATGTCACTACATATCCAGCTGGTGGATAAAACACTGCGTAATAATCAGATGGTATCAAATTGGGAAATAAATATCTTCCATTCAGGTCCGTCACCGTAAAGCCAACTAATACATCTGTCAAAGGATCAGAAATACCGTCTCCATTGTCTCTATACAATTCGACAACTACTCCAGAAACACCTGTACCTACTTCGTCCTGAATACCGTTTTGATTGGTATCAATCCATACATAGTCGCCATAAACCCCTGGTACAGCTGGAGTCACCTGTATCCCCACTTTGATGGGTTCAGCTGGTAACAATGACTGGTTATTATCCGTTCGCGTTGCTCTAAATCCAAATGAATTCCATGCGATCTCCCCATTGGAAGGCGCATCTACAGGTGCTCTCATCGGCCAATTCAGGATGAAGGAATCCAAGGGATTGATGATGATATTGCCAAAGTCAAATTTTAGTGATTGCACACTCGTGATATCTGGCAGTGGTGCCAGTGTCCAGTTAGCAGGTGTACATCCTGTAGGAAATGGTGATGGGTCTGTCGGTGCCTTCATCTCATCTCTACATGGGTTTTGTGCAGTGGAATAGTAAACCGTAACACCCGCTGGTGCTATGATCGGATTGGCCAAATTGGGACGCCAGGCTGTATTCCTTACACTAAGGTCTATGACACCCATATCTCCTACAAAGGGTAGTATATCTACTATCTCTATATCCTTCATGGGTACATTACCTGTGTTTTTAACCACCAACCTATAATCGGCCAAACCTCCGTGTACTGTCTGTCCAAAAGCCGGATATCGCGAATAACCTGCATCCAACTGCCCTCTCACCCACTTGATGGATTCCATGGAAGCAGATGTGGCTATAGTGAAATTACAACAACAAAACGATGTATTGGAACTTGTAAAAGATTCAGTTGTATTACCATCTCCATCCCAATCCTGTGTGTCAACAAATGTTCTTGGACTATTGCCAACAGGAGCATGAACTGAAGCATTAGAAGCGGTGGCATAAAACTGCCCGGCATAAGCTGTACCTGGTGTTAACTCAGAAGTAACTACAGTATTGACAGACACAGTGAATTGAGTACCATAAGCCAAGATACTACCCGAAGGAAACGTCCACTTGTACATATCATAAACAAGGCCGCTTATCGTGACATAATCGGGTAAGATGGATAAGGTGGGCGTTGGCAGTCCTGAAGTACCGACAGTAAACGTTTCTGAACCGGGCACATATTGAAAACCTGATGGCACCAACATTGCTGCGGTGGGTTGTATCGCATCCGCAAAACCTGGATTTGCAGCTGCTGTTCCAGTAAATCTTACGTTCGATCCAATCGGACGTGGCGTAGGACACTCTGGATCATGTCTTGAACTATAGTCCAAACCAGAAGTGGTTGGTCTTGGTTTAAGAGTAATATTGCTATTGCATGTGGTCCTATCTGCTACGGCAGGAATACCACTCGTCGTACTATTCCAAACCAAACAATTGGTTACCGTTTCATCAGCTGTCACTTCTGTTTTGGGCTCAAAGTATAATATTTGGTATCCACCCAGTGTTGTATTAGGAGGGAAAGGTGATTTCATTACAAATTTAATTACGGTAAAATATTGTCCCGCCGGTAAGAGTGGTACCACCTCCAGCCCAGTGATAGGGTAAGAAGTCCAAGCAGCATTAAGATTTGTTTGGTACTCTACATGATCTAACAGTGCTTTATCATCAAATCTGACGCCACGATATGGTGCACTTTGCTTTATAATTACATTGCTTGGTATCGTCTCTATGATATCGACATTCTCTAAGGGTACGTTGCCAGTATTTGCAAATCCAAAATTGTAGCTATACCCTTGTCCAGGATATACTGTGCCACCTCCAGTCTTTGCAATTGTGGCTGAGATAGAAGGAGCAGTCAAAGTCGTGGTCTCAATCAAATCAGTCACACACGTGCCACCGATGTTGTCTCCATTATTGAGTGTGGATGGGCTACCTCCAAAGGGGGTATAAGCAATGGTTGCTGTATTCGTCACAATGCTTCCCGCACTAAATGGTGGATTATCATATCGCACCGTAATGTTTACAGCAAAAGTTTTTGCCTCCCAGGTGGTTCCATTATTTCCATGTAATATCAAGTCGGGGACATTAGCGGTTACGACACCACCACTTTCTGTTCCTGTACCAACGATTGCGTTGGTCCTATCATGAACAGTTGCACTTATAAAAGTAGCTCCAGAAGGGAGTACATCTGTCAAAACAATATTTTCTGCCCTTAGTGTACCCAACGGTATTCCACTGTAGATTCCATCATAAAATACGCCAACCCTATAGGTAGTAGGATATCCTATTGCTCCACCATTGAGCAGTGTCTTCGTTGCACAGATCCGGGGTATAGCTGTGGAATTGATACAAAAGTTCTTCACTCCCGAAGTATTTCCGCTACCATCTGTGATTTCTGCAGTGGTACATACATTGGTATTATTGGGCGTGGTAAGGTTGTTGACAATAGCACAGAACTCCAAAACTCCCGCAGAACCCGAAGATAAAGGACTGATAAAGTTAATAGTCAGTTTTTTACTACCTGGTGTGTTCGAAAAAATGAAATTGCTAACGGGAGCATGTCCCGTACCTACAAAATCTCTAACTCCTACTATCCAGTCAGGAAGATTGATCTCTGCCTTTACACCAGTAGCATTTCCTGTGGTACTGGATATGGCATAATCCAATTGCATACAAAATTTATCACCTGATTGGATGGTAGTAAGATTGTTTTTCTCGGAGTACACCAAATTGATAGTGACTTGACTATACGCTTGATTTCCTATGCCTAAGACAATCAAACAAGAGAATAAAAATAATTTTAAAAATGATTTTGCTTTCATAAAAATGTAATATTTAAATAAATAAATAAATAAATGACACCACCTAAATGTGTGCTTTTATTGTCGTTCTATTACATTCTTATATTATGTACAAATGCGCTATGTACATCTTAGGTTGGCACAAAGATATTACATATTATTATAATATAAAACATTTTTTATACTTTTTTTTAAAAACTAATGCATAAATGTTTTCTTTGATTACATTTATAATTGTTTTTATTCGCAAAGGATGTCTTGAAGAATCGATTTCAGCATCAGTCAAAAGTCAAATTCGATTCATTTAATGGTATTGCAAAACTTGTCAAGCTTTAGCATGATTCAATGGCAAGTGGTGTAATCTTGTTGATATTGAAAATGGCAACACCTTTAACTGATGTGGTAGTGATGTTATGCTAAACGGCGATGTTATGTCTGAGTACGTAGTTACGCATAAGGTGAGATCGCTTTCAGGCATCTCACCGATTTCTTAGTATGTGAATTTCAAAAACCGTTGTAAAACCCGATGTGATGCCTTGAAGTCATCCTATCAGACCAGAGTCATGCTCCCAGATGATGTCATCCACCTTTCTTTGTGTACTACTGAAGTTGATGCCGGTGTGATGCATTGGTTTGCCAGTGTCTCTAAACCTTTCTGTGTAGCCTCTGCTTTTGATTTGGTCTATCGCATCTTGTGCTGACTGATCGAGTTTGAACTCCATGCAGTAGATTTGATCTTCGTAGATCACTATGGCATCTGCCCTACCCTGTTGGGTATGTACTTCGCTAAAGATATAGACATTCAACAGAGAAAATAACAGATGTACGATGGCATGATAATATTGTTCGTTTTCTCGCTGCCATAGATCATAAGGTATCTGGGCAAAGGCCTGATTGATACTCATCTTTAGCAATTCAGCATCCTGATTAATCAAAGACTCTAAAAGTGATTCCAAAATATTGCTGGATGAATAACTATTGGAACCAATGTATTGATCAGCAAGGTTTCTCAGATATGATTCTCTCACTTCTTGATTGGGAAAAGTCAATTTGTAGTTTCTTAAAATTGGATTTTCGCTTTTGATGGTTAAGTAACCCGTTTGAAACAAGATGGGTATGATTTTTAGATTTTCTATATCAAAATTACCAAGATCGTCTTGGTTGATGCTTATCTCCTCAAATTTGTACAGATGTTGCTCCCGACACATCTTCATCAGGAAGGTAGGTGTGCCGGTAGTGTACCAAAAATTTTGATATTTACCATGATTTACAAAAAAACTAAGTAAAGAAAATGGGTTATAAACCGTAGCACCGCCCACATCCCATTTGTATCCGTTGTACCAAGATCTGATCTTTTCCCTGTCGTACATTTCAAGTTCATCATTAAAGTTTTCTTCTAATTCCTTTTGGCTTATCCCACAGATTTCATTGTATGCAGTGGCCAAAGATAAGTCTGTCAGATTGTTTAAATCTGAAAAAATGCTCACTTTGCTAAACTTACTCACGCCTGTGATAAACACCAACTTGAGATATGGGTCTGCATCTTTCAGTACACTATAAAAACTCTTCAGGATGTCTCTGTTCTCCAGTGCTTTGTGCAGATTATCTTTATCCAGGTAGTCTATCAATGGTTTGTCATATTCGTCTATAAGGATGACGACGTTTTTATTGTATTTATTTTGGAGCTCTTTGATGAGCTCTTCAAACTTTTCTTTTGTCTTCTCTGTCTTAAGCTCGATATCATAATATGCCGCTATGTAGTGCAACCTCTTTTTGATTGATTCATTCAATTGATTGTTTTCGTAAGCTAAAGTATTAAAAGAAAAACTTATAATAGGATATACCTCAAATGACCATTTGTCATAAATATACATACCTTTGAACAACTCCTGCTTACCTAAAAATATAGTCTCCAACATGCTGACAAATAAAGATTTGCCAAATCTTCGTGGACGAGACAGAAAATAATATTTATTGGTCGTGATAAGTCTATGGGCATGCATGGTCTTGTCTACATACACCCTACCCTCATTTATAATACCTTGAAAATCTTGTTGACCGAGTGGATAAAGTCGTTGTTGCATGTGACAAAAATTTGTGCAAAGATAGATTATAATTTAATTATTGTGAAAATGTGAGGATGTGTTGATGTGAAATGTTTTGATGTGCGGATTTGGTGATTTGATGATTTGTGGCAAATTTTGACATTCTTAAATTAGCGTATCAATGAAGGGCATGCTTGATATTGGAGTATCAATATGTGAACTTAAAATTTATTTTATATGAGCCAATAATATTTAGATAACCACATAATTGGTTTTCTGGTTCTATATAAGCAACTTCTTCTTCCATTCCTGAATAATTTTTTCGAACACTATGACTGTGGATTTATCCATAGATTTTGAAAGATCTTCATAATTTTTAACTGTCAGATGTTCATTTTTTTTATACATTTCCAATTCGTAACAAATCAGATTCAGGTAGCCATAATATTTTGTAATCATTTCATCAGAGTGTATTAATGTCTGTATGTCCTGGATATTCACATTTTTGTAAGAAAGGTCTTTATTAAAATTTCCCAAAAGATGGAGAGATGCTATCTCTTCATTTTGTGCAGGTCCGGGTATAGTGAGTCTTTCATATTTCTTCCTATCTGTGTAGTACATTCCGGTCTTATCCGGCAAGGTTGTGGCTAAAAAGTAAGCAATTGAAAACAATCCTGCCATAAAAAATCCCGCGCCCCATAATCCACTCATCATGTATGAAGCGACAAAACAAGCAACGCCAAAACCAAATGAAACAACAGGTCCGGCTATAGCTATATGTGCCATTTTTACTCCATTTTCAGGATCTGAATCGACTGGTGACGACGCAGTTGCTCCACCGAAAAGTCCTATATTTTTATTTAAACCCACTTTTATTTTCCCATCTATCCGCTTAATCTCAAGAAAACCAATGACAAACATCTCAAACCTAAATCCATGATAGGTAGCCACTATTAAATGCCCTAATTCATGAACAGCAAGAGAAACAAAAGCACTGATAAATAACAGAATGATTAAGTGAATCAGTGAATAATTATTTTCTTTAAGAATGTCTAAACTGCTTAATTTTTCTTTAAGGACATCTAAGCTTCCCAGCTTTGTACCAAGAAAAAAAATGCCGATACCAATTGATATAGCAAATAATACTTTAAATATTTTTATAATATGTTTCATTTATTTACTTAATAAAATTAATTTCTCAACAAGTCTATTTTTTCGATATCCTGATGCAGATTTTTAGTATTCAGATTTTGAATTTATCAATTAATATGTAGTTCATATCATTGATCAACTCTTCACCCTTTTCTGTTCTGCTTCTGTGCCGCCGGTCTGTCTCAATCGCACAGTCTGTCCTTTGGAAAACCTCCATGAAAAGGACAAAGTAGCGACCCGACTATCAAGATAGCTAAACCAGTTGGCGTTGGCATTGGCAATATTTCTGATGTCACCTTCGATCTGATTGGTATAAAATATATCGCTCACATTGAATTTAAGGCTTCCCTTTTCTTTAAGAATTTTGGTGGATAGTCCAGCTCTGACACTATAAATAGGCTGGATGATAAACTGTCCCATCAACACGGTAGATTGATAGTTTCCTGCCAACTCAGCACTCCATCTCTTGTTGATGATAAATTGATTGACAGGGCTTATGACTGTATACCACCTGGAATCATCCAGAAATTCTGTATAGACCTGGCTGACAAATTCATTTTTAAGTCGGGCAGCATACAACTGCAGCGTCCACCATTTGGTAAGTTTTTGACTTCCATTTATAGAAATACCAAAAGCGATTTGTTTGGCGAAGTTCCCGGGTCTGCTGTAATAAATGGTGCCACGTTGTTCATTGGTCTCAAAGATGACATCATCGGCTCTGCTGTATGTCAGGGTAGTTGTTAAAAAATTCTTGTAAGTGTATGTCATATCTACATTGTAAGCAAAGGTAGGCACTAAAAAAGGATTGCCACCATAATAGGTAAATCTGTCCATAGGGTATGAAAATGGATTTAAATCTTTATAAGCAGGCCGATCCACTCTCCTTCCGAGAGACAAACCAAAGACATGATTACTCAGGGAGTCCATCCTGTATTGCAGAAAAAAAGTTGGAAACAGGCTGGTATAACTATTTTTAAAACTAGAGTCCTTTACTACTTCATTGCCCAATTGATTACCATCAATATTGGTATTTTCGGCCCTTAATCCCAACTGAAAAGAAATCTTACTAAAATCTGCTGAATAATTGATATATGCTGCATTGATATTTTCATCATATAAAAATTGATTTGAAAACTCGTTATTGATCCTTCGCTGACCACTCACAACATCATAAAATTGAGCTTTATTATCAGCAGAAACAATACTCGATTTCAATCCGGCTTCAGCTCTTCCATTTTTTAAAGTTTTAAGGTAATCTAATTTTATACTCTTAATTTTCAGGTCGGTAGGTAAGTCAGATGCCAATATCGAAACGGATTGAAGCATTTTTTGCGGGTTCAATATCTTATTGGTCAGGACTTGATCAATCTTGTTGTCATACTCTATATAATCGAGATTTAAAGTCAATTCTGATTTATCTTTGAATTTTATACCTGCATTTCCATTGATAAAATAATTATTGAATTGGATACTGGTAGGATTGTCAGCATCTACATATGAAGTCACGTTTTGTTTACCATCAGTGACTGTGGCAGCATTGGTTAGATTTCTTTCAGAATCTGTGAGAAGTCCACCAGTTGAAAATCCCAAAGTCAATTTATCATTGACATAAAAATCCAGGCCAATTTTTGCATTAGCATTCTTCCCAATCGGAGTAATCAAAGTCTTTTGGATAAATGAAGACGTTGCTTTCTTCTCGCCATCAAAATAATTGCGTTCAATAGTCAGATCCTGATAGGACTTATTGTAGTTGGCACTCACATTGCTAAAAAAATTGAACTTACCTACTCTGTAGTTGAGATTTGCGCTGTTATTGGAACGGGAATGACGGCCTTGCCCAAAAGATAGATTTACACCACCATTCCACCCAGTAGCTACATTTTTCTTGAGACGTATATTGATGACTCCTGCATTTCCTGCGGCATCATATTTGGCTGGAGGATTGGTCATAATTTCAATACTTGCTATGGATGAAGAGGGAATTGACCTCAGATAATTGGCCAAATCTGCACCGGTAAGGTAGCTTGGCTTATCATCTATAAACACCATAACACCGCTTTTGCCACGAATTGAAATATTTCCGTTCATATCCACTGACACTCCGGGAGACCTCTCCATGAGCTCCAGTCCTGTGATACCAGCATTGCTGATCAACGCCTCAGGGTTTATTACTACACGGTCTATTTTTTGTATTGCAAATGTTTTTGATGCACTAACCGTGATTTCATTCACTTTTACGGAAGATATCTCAAGGATGATCTCTCCTATGTCATAATGAGAATTATTTCCAAAAACTATTTCTTTCGAGACGTCTTCATATCCCAGATAACTTACTGCCATCACAATGGTATCAGATGATGAAAACATCATCTCAAAGCTACCATTTTGTTCAGAAAAATCACCTTTGATGAGGTCATTATTTTTATTATTTTTCACGGAAATACTGGCCCCAACCAATGCCTGATCATTTCCTCTTACGTATCCCTTGAGTGTGCGGATGCTTTGCCCTTGGACATTTTGGAAAACCAATAAACAAGTGATTAAACCTAAAATAATTTTCAGTAATGATGCTTTAAACATAAGAATAGGAAATAATGGTGACGGATTAATTGACCAAAGTCTGGAGATATTGTCCTGTGAGATAGCCTGCTTTAACTATCATAATAAGTAAATAAACAATGAAAAGACCCAAACTGAACTTTACAAATGGGTGACTACTTTTTAAAAATTCTTTAGCATCAATCATTTAATTTGCTTTTAAAAGTGATGACACAAAGATACTTCGTTAATAAAATATTGATTTGTCAATTCTTGCTTATGTGTTTATAAAAAACTGCACAAATTCATATTTTCTTCCTCTCTACCCTCATTCTGAATAGCCTGTCAAGCTACTCTTGAGACGACCCACCCAAATTCAACCATGTTTTTATCAGTTATTTAAAAGAACACTGAAAACGTGCAGTTTGTTATATACACCTTGCTTATTGAGCCCCATAAATTATGTTAGGCATATAATAGGTCGGATCTTGATTGTGTATTGTGAATACCATTTTTTAAATTTTTGTTTTACCATTTTACGCAACAACGTGTATTTATGCTGTTTGTGATTATATTTGCAACTTTGTTATCAATATCTTAAAACAATAATATATTTGCACTTCAATTTAGAAATTTGAGAGCATTTGTACTCATTTCGATAGCCTTAATCTTCTTGCTTCAGCCAGCAAGCAAAATGATTATTGCTATTCAATTTTACATCAATCAAGAGCAAATAGCACAGATCATGTGTGTCAACAGAAACAAACCAGAAGTGCTCTGTAATGGTAAATGTGTACTTACTTCGTTGCTTAAAAAATCTGATCAATCAGAAAAACAACAGATTCCGTCTTCTCAAAAAGACAAATTCGATCATTGGATAGTGAGTTTTCCTTCTGTCCAAGTACTAGAAAATAGAGTACACGTTTTTAAAAAAGAGAATACTTTAAAATTTAACTACTCACATATCATTGGCTCAGCCCATCTTAAAGAAGTCGTCCATCCTCCGGAACAGGCTTAAAACATTATTTCAACACATATTAAGTGATGATGTGCATTTCAGGTAGATGATCTATTTGGAAGATGACAAATTTCAATTACATGTATTTGCAACTAGTCATCTAGTAGTTAGCAGAAAATATTCTGCAAAAATGTTTAAATCATAATGTTTTGTAAATTAAATAATTATGATATTAAATTTGGCATTCAATTTTCTGTTTTGTATATTTTACTTCTTGGATGATATTTCATTTTAATTTTGAAAATACGGAGAGCCAAAAAGCTTATGGCATGGCTAATCTCCGTGTTGGGATTACAAGCGATCATTTTGATATTTCGGTATGGGCACGAAATATAAATGATGTAAGATATATGGCATGGGGTACATTTGGGAGTTATATGTTGGGTAGTCCCAGGATGTTGGGAGTGAGTTTGGCTTTTAAATTGTGATTTTTTAACTTTTTAAACATTAATATAATGAGATCTAAATTTTTTCTTTTGGCGATTTTGAGTCTTTTTGCGGTTGCCTCTTGTCACGATCATGGTGATGAAAATGATAAAAATGCACCAGTTTTGACCATCGAAAAGCCTGCTGAGAATACAGTAGTAACAGGCGAAGTGCATATCCATGGTAAAGTGACTGATCAAAGTCTCCATGAGCTGGAGATCAAAGTCACAAAGGATAGCGACGGCTCTCAACTTTTTAAAGCTACACCTACTGTTCATGACAAAACTGAGTATTCTTTTGATGAACATTTTACCCCATCAGGATTGACAGGTGAGACTGCCGTCACATTGACCATCAAAGTAGAAGATCATAGTGACAATGTGACAACAAAAACAGTTAAATTTAAAGCAAAATCTTAAATAATCTATCCTGAGGGTAAAGCGAAGTATTTATCATCAGGATTTTTCTTTTAAGCGCATTACATTTTTATAAATTCTATTTAATAATGACCAAATTTCAATTTCAAAAACAAGCCAGAAAATGGCATCGGTATCTTGGCCTGATCCTAGGAATTCAATTCCTGTTCTGGACCATAGGTGGATTGTATTTCAGCTGGACAAGTATCGAGACCATTCGGGGAGAAGACATCAAAAATGAAAAGCCTTCATTGATTATCCCAACAGGTGGTCGTAGCTTGTCAACACTGACAGATAGTCTTCAGTCTGTCAAACAGGGATTAATGATAGATCAAATTCAACTTGTTGACATCCTGGGCGAAGCCCATTATCAGGTGCATATTAAAAAACCTGAACTCAAGGTATTGCTTTTTAATGCCCATTCATTAGCTCCGCGCAAGGAAATCAATGAAAAAGAAGCCATTGAACTGGCGCAAAAAAGTTTAAAAAACCCTTCCAAACTTTTGAAAACCGAATATCTTACAACTACACACGGACACCATGAATATCGTGAAAAACCACTTCCTGCTTACGCAATTACCTTTGATAAACCCAATAATACAACCGTTTACGTATCTCCAAATTTGGGTTCAGTACAGTCATTTAGAAACGATAAATGGCGAATCTTTGACTTCTTATGGATGATGCATACTATGGATTATCAGGAACGCGATGACTTTAACAATTGGCTTTTAAGACTTTTTTCCATATTCGGACTTGTGACATTGCTCTCAGGTTTTACACTTTTTTTCTTAACAACTAAATTTCAGACGAAAAAATGAAAAACATCATTTCTTTATTATTAGTAAGTGTTTTTATCTTTTCATGTAGCGACAAAAAAGATGACAAAAATCCTTTACCAAAGATAGAAGAACTATCAGCCCAGGATTCACTATTGAAAACACAACTGCCCGATTCGATCACAAACGAAGACCACTCCATGATTATGGATTTGATATTGGGAAAACCAAAAACCCAAATAAAATCCATCGGTATTCTGGTCTATGAGGGAGTCAATGATCTTGATTTTATGGGACCCAAATATGTGCTTAGTCAGACAGGTGTAAGGGCACAGCTGATAGGTATTAGGCCAGGGCCATTTAAAACGGTGATGGGTACTCAGATCATTCCTGATGTTGTGATGGATTCAGTACATCAATTGGATATTTTGGTTATACCAGGAGGTTTCAAAGGAACCATCGAAGCTGCTTACGACACCAAAATATTGGATTGGATCAAAAAAATAGACCAAAACTCTATATACACATCTTCCGTGTGTACCGGTGGATGGATTCTCGGGGCAACAGGACTTTTGAAAGGGAAAAAAGCATCGACCAATTGGTATCGAGAAGAAGAATTTTTGAAAAAATATGGTGCCATTCAGGGAGATGACCGTTACACAAAAGATGGCAAATACTGGACAAGTGCAGGTGTGACAGCAGGAATGGATATGGCCATAGCTATCATCCAAGACAATTGGGGCGAAAAGTATGCTCAAGGAGTTATGCTCGACATGGAGTACGATCCCGCCCCACCTATACAAGGAGGCACACCCGAAAAAACAGGTTGGCTCGTGCGGTGGATGATGAAAGCCATGTATGATGCCGGTGTCAATCCTATTGTTGACAGTCTTGAACAAGTTAAAAAAGCCAAAAAGTAATTTTTAATTTTAAATCATAAAAAATGGAACGAAAATTTATCAATTATTATGCCATCGCAGTGGGACTATTTTTACTTTGGATGGTATTGAGAAATCAAATTTGGAGCAATGAAAGTTTATTGCCTGGCGACCTGGTGATGATATATGCTAGGGACAGTGGTTTTTATTTCTTGCTGCTCAGGATTGTATTTCTTACCTTCTCACTCTGGGCATCATTTTTATTGTGGACCAAAGGGAAATCTATATTTATGTGGCTTACCGCTACAGCTTATTCCTTTATTTTATTGCTTGATACATTTATTTTGGGAGCAAAGTATCTGGAATTCAAATTAGTAAACGAAACATGGGAAGCAGCTTATCCAATGTCCATGTTTGTGGAATTTGGTGAGGCGATATTTCAGCTATTCTTTACCGGTTTTGTGGTTTGGTTGATTAAAGACAGCAGAAAAAAGCGACTTGCAAGACAGCAAAACTTGTATAGTTATCCTAGTGAAATGGGCATACTATAATTCTTCAGGGCTTTGAATTAATTTTTATAATTATTCTTTCGAAGCTCCGTAAAAAGTGTAAAATCATAGTCAGATTTTTTATCTTTTGGGGAGGCCGATGCCAAGGCCTTCTCCTTTTTATTTCAAAGATGTACCAGTTTGAAAGCTAGATTGCATTTATAACCCATTTCCAGTCGACATCTGAATCGATAATTGATAAATCTATGTTTGATCGAGTTTTGTAAAACCAATAATTAAATAGTGGAATAATTTAATACAAAACATTACGTCACTTTTATGAATTAGATGTATATTTGCAACGTTGTTGCATTTAAGTGTAAATTCAACTCAAAATTCAATAATATGATATCAGCAAATACGACACAAAAAAAACTGCCTGTAACAGTATTAAGTGGCTTTCTAGGAGCAGGAAAAACAACTTTATTGAATCACATTTTGCATAACAAGGAAGGCTTGAAAGTGGCTGTCATCGTTAATGATATGAGTGAAGTAAATGTTGATGCAAGATTGGTCGAAAATGAAAACACTCTATCACGCACAGAAGAAAAATTGGTGGAAATGAGCAATGGTTGTATCTGTTGTACACTGCGTGAAGATCTCATGGTCGAAGTAGAAAAACTGGCAAACGAAGGCAGATTTGACTATTTACTGATCGAAAGTACCGGTATTAGCGAACCTGTTCCTGTGGCGCAGACCTTTAGTTTTGTGAGTGAAGATGGCAATATCGATCTATCAAAATTCAGTTATATAGATACAATGGTGACGGTAGTGGATTGCTATAATTTTTTTAAGGATTTTGGCACCAATGAATTATTAGTGGACAGAGCACTTACGGATATGGAGGGCGATTACAGGACGATAGTCAATCTGCTAACGGATCAAATAGAATTTGCCAATGTAATTATTTTGAATAAAACCGACTTGGTAGATGCAAAGACTGTCGGTCTTTTAAAAGCATCGATTCATAAACTAAATCCTGGTGCAAAGATCGTGTCATCATCTTTTGGCAAAATAGCCCCAAAAGAAATTTTGCATACCGGACTTTTCAATTTTGAAGAAGCCGAGTCATCAGCCGGATGGCAAAAAGAACTGGAAGGTGGTGCTCACGTACCGGAAACAGAAGAATACGGTATCTCATCCTTTGTATTTCGCAATCAAAAGGCTTTTCACCCTGCAAGATTCTGGAAGTATCTGAATGACAGTTACCCGAGTTCAGTGATCAGGGCAAAAGGATTATTCTGGCTGGCATCACGGCCAGATGATGCTATCAATTTTAGTCAGGCAGGTGGTTCATCACGACTCGAACGTGCGGGTGTTTGGTGGTGCAGCATGCCATATAGCGAGAGAATAGAATATCCTTCATTTGTACATAATAAGCATTATATCGAAGCCAAATGGCACAAGACTTGGGGAGACCGCATGAATGAGATCGTATTTATCGGACAAGATATGGACAAGGAAAAAATGATAGCAGATCTCGAAAATTGTTTGTTAGATGATAGTGAGATATCTCAGTTTGAAAACCAAATAACATTTATAGACCCATTTCCGCAGGATATTTAAATTCGGAAAATCAATCATCATAAAAAGAAAAAGAACATAGACATCACATTAATGCCTACCTGAGATAA
This sequence comes from Saprospiraceae bacterium, assembly GCA_016713025.1. Classification (NCBI taxonomy): domain Bacteria; kingdom Pseudomonadati; phylum Bacteroidota; class Saprospiria; order Saprospirales; family Saprospiraceae; species Saprospiraceae bacterium. The sequence continues at coordinate 2,482,299 of JADJPZ010000004.1, forward strand.
GATTCTAATTCGAGACAGAGACATCAATGAAACCCAAATCGATGAGATGAAATTCATATCAATCTAAAATAAACATTTTTCAATTCTTTAAACGAGACAAACAAAACTGATTTTTCGGATTTCAGTATTTATGAAAATAGATATGAAGGATACAAACCAAAATACCTCTTAAATGCCTTGCTAAAAGTATAAATATCTGAATATCCCACAGCAAGACCAATATCCTGAACCAAACCAGCCCTTTTATTTAACAGTTGTCTGGCTTTTTCCATTCTGAGTTTCACCTGATATTGATAAGGGGCATAACCAAATACCTGTTTAAACATACGCGAAAAATGAAAATCAGACATGGTAGCCACTTTAGCTAACTCCTTGACTTTTAAATCTGTATTATAGTTAGCTTCCAAGTATTCTTTTGCCCAAAGTAGTCTTTTTACAATATCTTTTTTTGTTTCTTTTTTTGCATTGTTTAGCTTACTTAGGTATATTAATTGTGGTTTTTGGTCAAGAACAAAAGCTTCTCCAAATTCGAAAAACAAGTTTTCATTATTTTCATCACCAAATGGCTTATTGCCTTGATGTTTTTGCTTTAAAGAAAATAATTTCTGACTCAAATGACTATTTCCTAAGGTAAAAACTTCAAATATCTCTTCCGATAAAATGGCAACTCCTCCGGATTCTTCTCCTTCAAAATATCTGCAATCTTTCAAGGATGCTTCAATTTTACCAATGAGATGGTATGAAATATTAAGGCAAGTACCATTAACATTAAAATTACTCTCAATGCCAACACTTCCATCTAATGGTTGATTGGAAATAAAACATTCATTGGCTTTCAAAGTGATTTTTTTATTGTTCAGCACATAATTCTCAACACCAGCAGAAACATATTTTATACTAATACCTTCGGATTGGATAGGTTTATAAAATTGCTTTAGCTCTGAAAACACCAGTGTATTATTATGATACACTAATTTTTCCGGTACAGATTCACTGTTTAAATGACTGAACTGGGTAAAAGACATTTTAATTTATTAAAGACACTCAAATCTATGGAAACAAGCTGAAATGATACTAAAATTTATACCAATAGTCTAAAAATGTCGATTAATAATTATAAAAAATAAGGATTAAATTGTTTCTCCATTTTTACCCATGCTTGCCCTATTATCCTAAAGGGAATCCGCCCACTTTTTGCACTTTCTTTTGTCCACTCTCCTTTCTCCATTCTCCATTCTCCTTCCTGCAATCTCCATTCTTCCATTCTCCTTTCTCCTTTCTCCATTCTCCTTCTTCCATTCTCCTTTCTCCTTTCTCCTTTCTCCGTTCTCCTTTCTCCATTCTCCTTTCTCCTTTCTCCTTTCTACATCACTCCGTTCTCCCTTCTCCCTTCTTCCATTCTCCATTCTCCTTTCTCCTTTCTACATTCTCCTTTTTACCCATGCTTGCCCTATTATCCCTATAGGAAATCCGCACTCTTTGTGCACTTTCCATTCTCCTTTCTCCTTTCTCCGTTCTCCCTTCTCCATTCTCCTTTCTCCATCATTCCGACCTCAGCGACTTTACCGGATTCATGAGTGCTGCTTTGATAGACTGAAAACTGACGGTTATTAAGGCTAAAATCATTGTAGAAAAACCAGCAGCCAAAAATGCCCACCATGGAATATCGATTCGGAAAGAAAATTCATTCAACCATTGATTGATATAATACCAAGCCAAAGGCGCTGCTATGACAAAAGCGATGAGCACTAATTTCAGAAAACTATAAGAAAGTAAACGCATAATGCCTGGTACAGTAGCTCCAAGTGTTTTGCGAACACCTATCTCCTTCTTTCGCCTCTCAGCGGTAAATGCTGCCAATCCAAATAATCCTAAGCAAGCAATCAAAATAGCTACAATAGAAAAAAACATGATAATATTAGAAGTTTTTGCGTCATTGGCATATAGTTTACCGACGGCATCATTCAAAAAAGTATATTCAAATGTAGCGTTTGGTAATTTTTTTGCAAATTCAGATTTAATTATACTCATATTATCACTCAAAACTCCACCTTCCATCCTGATCAAAAGATTTGGTCTGCCTTCTGAAGGATTATTATGAAACGCATAGGCTCCTATAGGCTTTCGGAAATCTTCAAAATGAAAATCTTCCACTACGCCAACGATTTTTGCTCTATTCCAACTAAAAAGATTGTAAGCTGTCTTTCCTATCGCTTCTTCGGGAGAGTATCCATAAAATTTAATCGCCGATTGGTTTAACACCACTTGCACGTTTGTATCACTTTGTGATGTCCTTGCCGGAAATGTAGTACCTGCCAAAAGTTTCATACCCATCGTTTCGAATATTTCAGGAGTTGTGTGATTGGTATTTATTGAACTGCTTTTGTCAGGATCTTCCTTGCGGGATAAAGCCCTCAAACTTGAAGACTCACCAGGAAGTGCCTGAGCTCTTGAAACACTCTTTACAAAGTACTTGCTTTTTAACTCTCCAATCAATCCATCGATTTGCTCTCTGTTTTCAGCACCTGCAGTGGATACACTGACAATTTGTTCTGTGTCATAACCCAAATTTTTGGATTGCATATACCGAAGCTGACTATTGAATACCATAGTGCAAATGATCAGGATTATAGATGCTGTAAATTGAAGCACAACTAAACTTTTTCTTATATTTTCGGTAGAAAGTGCCGTATTTTCCTTCTTCCCAAATAGTGAAAGCGGAGAAAATGAAGTGAGCATTAATGCTGGATATGACCCTGCCAAAAATGACAAAACTATAGCAGAAATCAAAATACTAGCTACAAATCGGCCATTCAAAAGGTCTGTCCATGAGATGTTAGACTCAGCAATGGTATTAAATAATGGTAATGCTGCACATAAAAACAAAAAACCCACTAAAACAGATATAAACACCATCAAAAATGACTCAGAATAGAATCTCTTTATTAAACTCCACCTTGTGGCTCCCATCACTTTACTTAATCCTACTTCTTTTTGGCTTTTTTGAGATTGTGATGTAGCAAGATTCATATAATTGATACACGCTATAAATAAAATGGCAAGTGCCAGAGCTATCAAAATTTTTACTTGATTGGCATCTCCGATACGTGTGGTGCTAGAGCTTTCTATATGTGAAGAATAAAGATGAACATTACTTAGTGGCTGTAACCAAAATTTAAACCATTGGTCGTCTTTAGGTACGTTTTTATCAAGTACGTCGCTAAATTTTTTATCCAATGCCTGAAGGTCTGTATTAGGATTTAATAGAAAATAGGTCTCAAAACTGGCATTGCTCCATGTAAGGTTTTTTGATGCCCATTCCATAGTGTTGAAAGATCCCAATATTTCTGCATCCAAAGTAGAATTACTTGGTAAATCCTCAAATATGCCACTAACATTGACTGTATATTCATGGTCTATTTTCAAACTCTGCCCTATAGCCTCCTGATTACCAAAATACTTTTGAGCTGTAGTCTTGCTAAGAATAACAGTATTAGGCGCATCAAGTATGTTGGATTGATTGCCAGACAAAAGCTTAATGTCAAAAACTTTAAAAATATCGTTATCAACCCAATATAATTTTTTTTCAGTAAACTTATCATTCTTTGTATTGACTAAGGCTGGTGTCCCGAATGAATGACTTAAAATCCTGGCATAAGCTTTTATTTCAGGTATTTCTTTAGCCATGGTTGGCCCTACACTATTTGGCACAGAAGCCCATTCATAGCTTTTACCATCAAATGTTGCTGTCTGCCCAACTCTAACTATGTTCTCATAGTTGCTATTGAATTTATTGAAGGATAATTCTTGTTTAATAAACAGCAGTAAAAACAGGAAAATAGTCAGCCCAATAGCCAACCCAAAAATATTGAGACCAGAATAAATACCATTCTTTTTTAGATTTCTCCAGAGGCTGTAAAATATTTTGTGTAAACAAAACTTCAAAGAATTATGGCTGAATCAAATTATCCTCAAAGATAATTAAAATTTCATTATGAGTAATATGCCAGTTATGAATTGGCATTGTCCATTTAACTTGAATTTGCTGAATAGCAAGATATACAGATTTCAAGGCTGCCTGATCATTTGGAAAAAGTGTTTTGGTTTTGGTAAATTTTCTGATGGCTCTGTTGAGGCCTTCAATGGTATTAGTGGTATACATAATTTTACGAATGTTAGTAGGATACTGAAACATGGGAGATAGATTTGACCAGTTTGCTTCCCAACTTTTAATGGCATAGGCATATTTAGACCCCCATTTTGCTTTAAAAGCTTCAAAAGCAATGAGAGCAGTTTCCATATTTAAAGCGGCATAAACAGTTTTTAAATCAGCCAGGAAGGCCCTTCTATCTTTCCATGGGACAAACTTCATAGAGTTTCTGATTTGATGAACGATACAAAGCTGGGATACGGTATCGGGGAAAGCAGTTTGAATGGCCTGAGTGAATCCTGTAAGATTGTCAGTGCATGCAATGAGCATCTTTTTAACGCCCCTGTCTTTGAGCTCATTTAAGACAGAAAGCCAAAACGCGGCAGACTCGTTGGCGCTCATCCAGATGCCCAAAACTTCTTTGATCCCATTGGTTTTCAGTCCTATAACGATATAAATACTCTTGTTGATGATTTTATTATCCTGCCGGATTTTAAAACAAATACAATCCATCCAAACGATGTAATAAGTATTATCCAAAGGTCTGTTTTGCCATTCCTGGATAGCCGGAATCATTTTGTTTGTAATATCTGAAACAAAGGTTTTAGAAACGTCTAAGCCATAAATTTCCTGAATTTGAGCTGTTATGTCATCGGTGCTCATACCTCTGCTGTAAAGAGATGTAATGACAGATTCTACTTTCTCAGTGGTAGTTTGGCCCTTGGGAACAATGATAGGCTCAAATTCACCGTTACGATCCCGTGGAATATCCAACTCTACCTGTCCTTGTGTAGTGCGTATCTTTTTCTTATAAGACCCATTCCGGGAATTACCTGAATTAATCCCATCGGGCGAGTGTTTTGAATAGCCTAAATGATGACTTAGTTCAGCTTTTAAAAGTTCTTGAATGCCATCTTTGTAAAGACCATTCATAACATTGTCAAAATCATTAAGAGACTTGACATCCTGAAGAAATTCAGAGAGATTAAGATTAAATTTGTTACTTTGCATAACTATTAAATTTGTTAGGTTAAAAAATGTGTCTGTACTTGGTCGCACAAACATATTAAAAAATTTTCCATCTGTGGGGGGTACCCCCCACAGATGGAAGCCTAACTCCTTGATACTAGTTTACACAATCTTTCTTACACTCCCTTTCTCCAGGCAACTTTGATGTTGTACGTAAACATTTGTGATAAAGTTTAAGTTGTTAATTAATTTTACTTTCTCCCTTCTCCTTTCTCCCTTCTCCTTTCTCCTTTCTCCATTCACTCCATTCTCCTTTCTACATTCTCCTTTTTACCCATGCTTGCCCTATTATCCCTAAAGGAAATCCGCTCACTTTGTGCACTTTCCTTTCTCCATTTTCCTTTCTCCATTCTCCTATCTCCATCATTCCATTCTCCCTTCTCCCTTCTCCCTTCTTCCCTTCTTCCATTTTCCTTTCTCCATTCTCCTTTCTCCATTCTCCTATCTCCATCATTCCATTCTCCTTTCTCCTTTCTCCTTTCTCCATCATTCCATTTTCCTTTCTCCATTCTCCTTTCTCCGTTCTCCTTTCTCCGTTCTCCGTTCTCCCTTTTTACCCACGCTTACCCTATTATCCCTAAAGGGAATCCGCCCACTTTTTGCACTTTCTTTTGTCCACTCTCCTTTCTCCATCATTCCATTTTCCTTTCTCCATTCTCCTATCTCCATTCTTCCATTCTCCGTTCTCCTTTCTCCTTTCTCCATCATTCCGACCTCAGCGACTTCACAGGATTCATCAATGACGCCTTTATCGCATGATAACTAATCGTACAGAAAGCGATAACCAAAGCTGTGACACCAGCCAATCCGAAAAACCACCATTGGATTTCTATTCTGTAGGCAAAATCGTTCAACCATTGTTCCATAAAGTAATAAGCAAAGGGTGCTGCAATAAAGATAGAAATCAAAACAAGAAGCATAAAATCTTTGCTAAGTTCCCATATAAGTCCGGCTATCGACGAGCCCAAAACTTTGCGAATGCCTATCTCTTTAAATCTATCTGTAATATTGATGACCGCTATGGCGAATAAACCAAGGCAGGATAAAAATATCGCCAGAATAGCCGCATAAATAAACATTTGCGTAAACCGTCGTTCTGCTCTGTATTGTTCATTTCTGTTTTCATCAAGAAATGATCCAAGGTATTCAGAATTTGGTGCGATCTCTTTATAACTTTTTTCGATAGCTGCTAAGGTTGCATCTACATTTTTGTCCGCTATCTTGATGAAAATATATGTATATGGAAATCCATTAATCATGAGCGTGATGGGCTCGATATTGTTTTTGAGTGATTCAAAATGGTAGTCTTTGATGATGCCTACTATGACTTTGCCTTCATTTAGAGCAATCTTTTTGTCTATGAGATCCTTACTACCCAATACTTTGGCCATGCTTTCATTGATAATACATGCACCAGTAGAGTCAGAAGGAAAACTTACTGAAAAATCTCTGCCATCTTTGAGTGTGATACCCATAGTTTTTAAGTATTCGAAATCAACGAATAGAGCATTTGTATTGACCACTTTGCCTTCATGCATGATGCCATATTGCGACTTTGATGACGAGCCATCTTTACCAAAACCGATATTATTATCAGCCGCTGTGATATTGATAATATTCGGTTGACTACTCAGTTTGGTCTTGAGCAATGCCAACATCCTGCTGCCATCTACTTCCCGTCCTACTGGCACACTGATGACATGATCCTGGTCAAGGCCCAGTGGTTTAGTGCGTAAGTATTGTAATTGTGACCATATGATGATCGTACAACTGATTAGAAGAACAGAGATTGCAAATTGTTTCACAATCAAAGTTTTTCGTAGTAGTCCCGATCCGATGCTGGTTTTCAGTTTACCTTTCAGGACTTCTATGGTATTAACTTTGGAAATAAACCAAGCAGGATATCCACCAGCAATAAAAGTAATAAGTAAAAAAACAAGAGTTAAAATACCAAGGATAGTAGGATTGTAAAGCAGTTGGAAATTGAGTTTTGTTTTGAATAAAGCGTTGAATCCTGATAAACTAACATTAAAAAGTAATAAACCCAACATGAAAGAAATCAGACAAGTCACCAAAGCTTCACCCCAAAACTGACCCATGACCTGACCACGTATTGCACCCAGGGCTTTGCGTATGCCTACTTCTTTCGCACGAAGTATGGACCGTGAGATACTCAGATTTACAAAATTAATACATGCTATAAATATAATAAAAATACTGATAATCAACAGTGTATAAGGATAAACTATGCTTACTGATCGGCCGCCACCAACATTTCGGTCAAAATGCTCCTTACCAAATGGCAGCATTTTTGCACTGATAATATCTCCATTTTCATCAGGTTTGCCACCTTCTTTTTTTACCTGTTCGATGGCGTCTTTATAATATTTGGGAGCAAAAGATTTCAGGCTTTTCTCCAGTTCTGAATGTGTAATGCCTTCGTGTACCTGTACATATAAGTTGGAATTTGAATGATTCCAATTGTCTTTACTGGATTCGTAATCAGGTTCAATTTCATAGCGTACCATCATGTCATTTTCGATGCTGGTATTTTCAGGTAGCTTGGCTGTAATTCCGCTCACTGTCAGTGGCATAGGTTTGTCACCTATTTCTGCCATGATTACTTTACCCATGGCTGGTTCGTCACCGAATATTTTTTTGGCCACATCTTCGCGCAGTACAATATTACTCAAATCACTTAGTGCAGTCTCTGCTGAGCCTTCGATAAAATCAAAACTAAACATCTTGGCATAGTCTGCATCGACCGCCAAAGCACCTTCTGAGATGGTTTTATCCTTATATTTTACTACAAAACTGATATCCCTTATCCTGGAGATATGTTTTATTTCTTTTTTATAGTCTGCCACTAAAGCATCTTTCACGGGAGCAGGCACAGTACTACCAAAATTTGTCTCTTCGGCTCTATTTACTTTGAGATAATACTTGTAGATATCATCAATATTTTGGTGTACATGATTGTAAGTAAACTCCTGATAACTAGTCAGAAAAAGAAGTAAGCTTGCCGCAAAAGCCAGTGAAAGGCCTACAAGATTGATCAATGAAAAAGTCTTATGTTTCCAAAGATTCCTAAGTGAGATGTTGAAATAGTTACGGAGCATGATTTTTGACGGAGACCGGATTCCGAAACACCGGAAAACGGATATTATCCCCATTTTATATTATTAAAAATTTTCTTTTCTTATTCTAATTAATTTTGAAAGCTCTAACGGAGACCGGATTTTGCGGAGGTCGGAACCCGGATGTACAACAAATTCCATTTTCCAAATTCCATTTTCCATTTTCCGTCCTCCTTTCTCCATTCTCCTATTTCCTTTCTCCTTCACTCCGTTTTCAAACTTTTCACCGGATTCATAAGTGCCGCTTTGATGGCTTGATAACTGACAGTAAAAAATGCTATTGTAAATGTCAATATGCCAGCCCAAACAAATACCAGCAGATTTATATTTATTCTGAATGGGTATTTTTGTAACCATTGCTCCATAATCCAATAAGCAAGCGGACTCGCAATTACTATAGCAATAAGAATAGGGGCAATAAAATCTTTGGACATCAGAAAAATGATTTGTTGGATGTCAGCCCCTAAAACTTTACGAATGCCAATTTCTTTGATCTTATTTTGTGCAAGAGAAGTGACCAAACCAAACAGCCCCAAACATGTAATGAAAATAGTCAGAAAAGTAAACCACTTCGCCATAGCAGACAACCTTGCTACGTTTGTAAATTTCTGATTGTATTCTTCTTCCACAAAACTATATTCAAACGGGTAGTTGGGGTTGTATTTTCTAAAAATCACTTCTGCTTTTGCCAAGTTTTCTTTAATGGGTTTTGTAGAATTGTATTTAACATGAACAGCATTAAACATACTCATTTTGGGACCAGCAATTGTCACAGCACTGATTTCTTGAAAAGGCGATTGCATTATAAAATCTTTAACCACACCTATGACATAAAACTCCCAGCCGCCATCTGTAATTTTCTCCCCAATTGGGTTTTTAAAACCCATCATTTTTTTCATGGTTTCGTTAATTATAATTCCTGAAGAGTCAGTCGGATAGGCTTTTAAATCAAAATCTCTACCATCTATGATTTCCAACCCAAGCGTTGTTGCTATTTTATCGTCACCTCCAAATCGGTCTACATTTCGGTGGTCATCATCAGCTTTGCCTCGCCATTGCATTCCGCCAGTATTGCTCCATGTTTCGGTGATGGGTGAAAAAGTTTTGACCACCGAAACAGCAATATCATTTTTGATTAACGCTTCTTTAATCACATTGAAATTTTTATCAATATCCCCTTCCATTGCATGAAAAATAAGATTCTCTTTGTTATAACCCACTTTTCGTTTTTGAGCTTGATCTAATTGCTTTGTGATAATAATTGTACACGAAATGAGCAAAACACAAAAAACAAACTGAAAAACAACCAGTACTTTTCTAGGTGTGAGAGTCGAAGGAATATTGATATAACTACCTTTTAACACCTTCAACGGATTGAAACTCGATAGATACAATGCAGGATATGATCCTGCTACCAAACCGGCGGCTACAATGAAGGTAAAAGTGTAAACTAGCCAATGTACATCTAACCAATTAATGATTATTTTTGAATCAATAAGTTCATTAAACTTAGGTAGACTAAGAGTGGTGATGAACATTGCCAAAATAGCTGCTAATACTGCTGTTAAGAATGATTCTGTATAAAATTGTTTTATCAATGAGAGACGATTGGCTCCTGCAGATTTTCTAATTCCTACTTCTTTGGCGCGTTTGTCACCACGCGCTGTACTAAGATTTATAAAATTGATACAAGCAATCAATAATATCAAAAGTGCTATTACCGTAAAGTTTCGGACAGTTTCGATTTTTCCGCCTTCTTCTATGCCGTTTTTAAAACTCCCATAAAGGCGTAGTTTGGCAAAAGGGTAAATAAATGTTTCCCAGTTAGCTGTCTCTTGATCATAATTCTTTCGTAAATGCTTGACTTTTTCGTTAAATGCTACATAATCGACATTTTTTTCGAGCAAAACATAGGTTGTTGTGGAGTTATTACCCCAAAATAAGCTTTCTATATTATGTGCTACTTTAAAACGCCAAGGAACTAAGCAATCAAATTTAAACTGAGTGTTTGTTGGCAAATTATCTAAAACACCCGTTACCATAAAATCAGACTCATTGTGAAGCTTGACGATTTGACCTATCGGATCTTTGTTACCAAATAGTTTCTGAGCAAAGTCCTTGGTGACAACTATATTATTGACACCATTTAAACAAGTCTTTGGATCACCTTTGAGCAGCGGGAAGGTGAAAACATCTAAAAACGTGGAATCAACAACCTGAACAGTACCTTTCAATTTGGTTTCTTTAAATTGCATTAAAGCCTTATCAGGCCAATCTGTTCTAACCATTTTTTCTATCTCTGGATAGTCTTTTTGCAACATCACACCCATGATTTGTGGCGTAACGTTCCAGCAATTAGTTTCTCCTTTGTCAGTAACTCTGTTCCAAGCCTGAAAGATTCGGTCTTTATTTTGATGCGTATTTTCAAAGCTTTTCTCGTCATTGACCCAAAGTAAAATGAGTGCCGAAGCAGCAAAACCAATTGTTAAACCCAAGATGTTAATGAGCGAATATACCCAGTTTTTTTGCAGATTTCGCCAAGAGATTTTTAGATTATTTAGAAACATGACTTAGTGATATTTTAGACAGTTAAAATATTTAATAAATTGTTTACAAGCATTTTTAGAAGCAAAGTTGATTTGCCAATAAGCTCTTTTAAAAGCAGGATCATTAACATCGGTTATAGCAGTGCCTTTTTGAAGGAAAAACTCCACACTATTGTCAGAACCTAATTTTATGTGTGTATTCTCACTTATTGGAAAAACATGATTATTGATTTGCAAAGCAGGTTTATTTTTGAGATATTCAATTTTTATGTTTTCTTCCGATTTTTTTTCAATTAGTAAACTTCGGATTTTGGAGAGTGAAGCATCCAAACTACAATTTTGAGCCATGATAAGCTGAGAAAAACCAAAAAATATTACGTTAAATATAATGAATACTCTCATAATTCACTCCGTTTTCAAACTCTTCACAGGATTCATCAATGCCGCTTTGATAGCTTGATAACTTACTGTCATTATAGTGATCGCTAATGCACCAGTACCAGCAGTTACAAAAACCCACCAACTGATTTCAGTTCTATAAGAATATTTTTGCAACCATTCATGCATAAAATAATGAGCAATTGGCGCAGCGATTAGGCAAGAAATAATGACCAAAATCACGAAATCTTTTGATAATAATTGCCACAAATTGGCTATCGAAGCACCTAGGACTTTACGGATACCAATTTCTTTGGTGCGTTGTTCCGCTACAAAGCTAGCAAGCCCGAATAGTCCTAAACATGATATAAAAAGGGATAGAATAGCAAAAAAACTTATCAAACTGGACATCCTTTTTTCTCTAAAAAACTTTTCATTAAAGCGTTCGTCGGCAAAAAGATAATTAAAGTTGCCCGCTGGGTCGTAAGTTTTTAATACTTTTTCCATCTTAGCGATTGATTCTGAAGGGCTTATCTCAGGCTTTAACTTTATGGTTATGAAAGGAGCATTGGCTTTTATAACTTCAAAAACGGTGGGACGAACAGGGTCAAAGGGTGAATCCATGACAATGTTTTGCACCACACCAACTACCGTAAGAGGCTTGCCATTTTTCCTAATCAACTGATCGACAGGATTTTTCAAGCCCATCATTTTTACGGCTGCTTCGTTCAAAATCACTGCGTTTGAATCACTCGAAAAAGCCCTTGAAAAATCTCGGCCCTCAATGACTTTCCAATCTATGGTTTTTCCGAATTCGGGCGTTACATTTAAAGAAACCAGATCTTCAGCATTGGAGTTTTTCTCTGGCCAACTGTAGGCACTCGAATAATGCCATGATTCTGACATTGGGCTATTGATTTCGGCCATTTCTACGATAGCTCCAGAGTTGAGCAAATCTTGTCGCATGGCATAAAAATGACCTCTTAAATCTTCATTATTTTTGCGTATTTGCACCAAGCCTTTAGTATCATAGCCCAATGGTCGATTTTTAGTAAACTGAATTTGTTTATAGATGATTGTCGTCGAAATTATCAAAACAATGGAGATACTAAACTGAAAAACCACAAGTCCTTTTCTTGAAAACAACTCAAATGAGCTACTTTGAATTTTACCTTTTAACACCTTAACAGGCTGAAAAGAAGAAAGGTATAATGCTGGATAGCTTCCTGCAAATAGTATCAAAAAACCAGAAAACAAAACAATTTCAGACCAAAAAGCTGGATTTCCCCACGGAAATTCGATTTTCTTTTCGGCCAGTTCGTTGAATAACGGTAAGGCTATTTGAGCCAAAACAATTGCTAGCAAAGTACTTAGGAATATAGTCAGAAACGTTTCAGCATAAAATTGCCCAATAATTTGACCTCTGCCCGAGCCTATGGCTTTTCTCACTCCAATTTCTTTGGCACGTTTTTCTGACCGTGCTGTACTCAAATTCATGAAGTTAATGGCTGCCAAAAGTATTGTCAGAATGCCAATTAAGCCAAAAATCAAGATATTATCTTTTCCAGTAGAAACCGGCAAACCATTTTTGTACTCGGGATATAAATGCCAAGTATCCATCGGATACAAAAACAAAGCTGGCTTTGAAGGGTCTTTGGTAACTTTATAGATTTCGTCTTTTATCAATGTCGATGCCTGTTCTGCCGAAACATTTTTTGCCAATTTTACATATATTGGAAAAGAATTTTCGTCCCAAAGTTTTTTTGCACTTAACCAATCTTCCTTTTGCAAGTAAGAATCCATCGACGAAAAAAACGATGTGCTGCGATAAGTTGAATTTTGTGGCAATGATTTGAACACACCTACAATTTTAAATGGCGTATTTTTATCGAGATGAACGGTTTGATTTAGCGCACTTTTATTCTCAAAAAGAGCATCTTTTGTTTTGTCAGAAATAAGAATTTCAAAAGGTGCTAAGGGGAAGATTGGCGAGCCTTCCAAGATTTGCAAATCAAGGATTTTTTCTCCACCAGTTTCCATAAACAAACCTCGTTTTATGATGGTTTTATCGTTAACTGTCAAGCTTTTTTCACCACCGTAACTCGACGCCACAACTTCTTCAAAATAATTTCCGTAAGATTCTCTCAATTTAGCAGCAAGTGGAATCGACATAGATTGCTCGGTAATGATATTGCCATTGAAACTGCGGTTTTTCTGCAACATTGATATCCTATCATGCTCTTTATGATATTTATCAAAGTTAAGCTCATCCAAAACCCAAAGCCCAATAAGAATAGCCACCGCCATCCCAAAAGCAAGTCCTCCAATGTTGATAAGAGTATAAACTTTGTTATTTACAAGGTTTCGCCAAGCGATTTTGAAATAATTATGGAGCATGGTATTAGGTGTCAGGGTTTAAGGATTGTCTATTTGTCATTAGGTTGTTCGTTTATTCGTCATTCTGATTGTTCGTCATTCGTCTTACTCCGTTTTTAAACTTTTCACTGGATTCATTATAGCTGCTTTTATAGACTGGTAACTGACCGCTAAAACAGTAATAGATAAAGCGCAAATCCCAACAATTACAAATACCCACCACTGTATATCAATACGGTACACAAAGTCAGACAACCATTTATCCAAAAAGTATTTTCCCAATGGAAATGCAATCACCATCGCTATAAATACCAAAATGATGAAGTCCTTAGATATTAATGAAGCAAGATTATACAAATTTGCTCCTAATATTTTTCGTATTCCTATTTCTTTAGTTTTTTGTTCAGCTACAAAAGCTACTAGACCTAAAATACCCAAACAAGCTATCAAAATAGAAAGAATAGAAGCCACCCGGTATAAGAAACCAAGTTGAGTCTCAGACTTGTAATAACTTTGCATTGTTTCTTCATAAAACTTTCCTTCAAAGACTACTTCTGGATAAACTTCATTAAATATTTTTTCTACTTTTTGTACAGTAGATGGAATATTATTGGAAGCAAGTTTAACGGCTCCATGCCAATAGTATTTGGGACCTTTTGTCATCAATAAAGGAGCTATTTCTTCCTTGGTTGAAGCTACATGAAAATCTTTAACGACCGCTATGACAGGATGCGGATCCCATCCACCCACCTGGATATTTCTACCAATAATTTCTTCTGGATTTTTGATGCCTAATTTCTTTACAGCTGTCTCATTCACCACCAACTTACGCAAAGTATCTTGCTCTTCGTACACCTTGCCTGCTACAACTTCAATTCCAAAAGTTTCAAAATAATCTGCGTCTATGAGTTTTAAATTAAGATTATAGGCTTCATCTTTTGGCCTACCGTCAAAGCTAAAATTAACTTCCCATTCATTATCTGAAGAAGGAGCATCATTGCCAAAAGTAGTAGATTTCACTTCATTTAGTTCTTTTAATTTTGCTTTAAAAGTTGCATTTCTATCTTTATACTCCGTATCCATTCCAAAAGTATAGACTCCCTCTTTCTTAAATCCTGTATCTATATTGTGAACATATTCCATCTGTTGATAATTTACAATAGTACCTACCATCATGAGCAATGCCACCACAAATTGAAAAACAATTAAGCTTTTTCGCAATGATATATTACTTCCTAAAGATGGACTGACTGCATTTTTGAGAGATTGAAGTGGCTTAAAGGATGATAAGACTATGGCTGGATAGAATCCTGAAAGTAACGTTACAAAAATTAACAACAAACCAATAAATGCCCATAACCTTAAATTAGTAAATGGGTTGTGTTCTAATGGAAAGTCAAAAGTTTTATTAATTAATGGAAGACTAATCGAAGATATCAAAAGGCCAATGAGAATTGAAAATAAAACCACTACAAATGTCTCTGTCATGAATTGGCCAACTAATTGATACCTTTGACTCCCTAGTGTTTTTCTAACTCCTACTTCTTTTGATCTCTTACTTGCTATTGCCGTGGCAATATTGATAAAATTAATACATGCGATAAACAAAATAAGTAATCCTACTAACCCTATACTGTAAATCTTTGTTTTTGAGATGGTTCTACCCTTATAATTACCAAATCGATCGTCAAAATGAAAAGTACCAATTGAGCCTAAAGTATGAACCTTTGTGTCATTAGATTTTTTAGGGTCAAAATGTTTGGTAGTAAAATCTGCCAATAATTGGTTGGCTTTACTTACGGAAAAATTATTAGGTAATTCAATAAATATCTTATCCATACTGCTGGTACTACCCCAATTGTCAAATTCTCCAAAACCCCAATTGCCAGGATCAGCTCTTTTTGTTGCATAGGAGAATATAATATCCATCGGAAAATCTGTATTGAGTGGCGGATTTTCTAAGATTCCTCCCACCTTCATTGTTGTTAAGTTATTCACCTTTATATACTGACCAACAGCTTTGGATACATCATCAAAATACTTCTCAGCATATTTTTCACTTAGCACCACCACTTTAGGCTCATTAAGAACTTCTGGCTTTCCAATTTTCCATTTAAAATCAAATACCTCAAAGAACTCTGGTCCCACGCATAGACCTTGATTCTTTTCGTTATATTTTTTTGAAAAGTTATTACTATTAGGATCTTGCCCAATTATTGTTATTTGTGGCTCAATTGTACCACATACTGGAATGACATTTTTAAATTGAGAAATCTCTGATTTGATTCCGTCTATCATAGCAAGACTAGTTCCTGAAGTGTAGTGAATTTCGCCATCTTCTGTGGTCACCTCTCTCTCTATCAAATAGATATTATCTTTCTTACTGTGAAAAGTATCAAAACTCAACTCAAAGTAAATCAAGCTAAATATTAAAATAGACGAAGCAATCCCAACTGCTAAACCGATTACATTTATTGCAGTATAGCCTTTATTTTTTTGAATGTTTCTCCAGGCGATTTTGATGTTGTTTGTGAGCATGATTTTTAAAGATTTGCACTATTAGTTGTTAGCTATTAGCTGATTATTAAATAATTTGGTTTCTTGAGCTTAAAAGCTAAATGCTGATAGCTTTTGGCTAACAGCTTTACTCCGTTTTCAAACTTTTCACAGGATTCATCAATGCGGCTTTGATAGCTTGATAGCTCATCGATAATATTGAAAAAATAAAAGCAATGATTCCCGTTACAGCAAAATGCCACCATGAAATATCTATTCTGTATGGAAAATTGCCTAACCATTTTTCAATAAAATAATAAGCTACAGGAGAAGCTATGATCAATGCAATGGCTATTAAGACTACAAAATCTTTGGATAGTAAATGGATAATGCTTGGAATAGAAGCACCAAGGACCTTTCTTACTCCTATTTCTTTGGTCCGCGATTCAACGGTAAAAGTAGCTAAGCCAAAAAGCCCCAGACATGCTATAAAAATTGCCCAAATAGCAGCAATCGAAAACAAAGACCCATATTGCTGTTCAATGGCATAAGACTTATTAAAATTTTCATCTATAAACGCATATTCAAAAGGATTGCCCTGAAAGTATTGTTTGTAAAGGCTTTCCAATGAGCCGATTTTATCACTCATATTTTCAGGAGTCAATCGTACAGTGATATATTCTGATGATGCTTGTGGATAGAATATGATAGGATCAATTTTATTTTTCAAACTCAGGTGATTATAATCTTTGATCACACCAATGACATCCAAATATCGTTCATCCCATTTTATTTTTGTTCTTACGGCGTCTTCAGATGATACAAACCCCAATTCTCTTACCGCCGTTTCATTTAATATTACTTTGCTATTGTCATTCCATTCTACATTACATTCAGCATTGGTAAAATTTCTTCCTGCTACTAATTTTATGCCATAAGTATCAAAATACCTTTCACCTACGATGCTGAAGGCATACGCTTTTGTCTCATCACCAGCCTTAGAGCCGGGTTGTGTAAAACCACCGGTTCTGAAATTATATCCTTTACTCGGCACACTGCCTGAACCGGCAAAATCTTTGACAAAACTCTGTCTTTCGAGCTCATTAAAAAAAGCAGTTTTTCTTTGTGTATAGGTACTGTCTTTACCTATTTCAGGGCCATTTATGACCAGTAATTGATTAATATCCAGCCCTTTGTCTCGATTTTTCATGTATTGCAACTGACTATAGATCAATACGGTCGCTAATACCAATGCTATAGAAATTCCAAACTGTGAGACTACCAATGATTTTCTTAGGAAAACACCACCTGAAGATTTTGCCATCTTACCTTTTAGTGTTTTTATAGGATTGAATTTTGATAAAAGAAAAGCCGTATATGTTCCAACTGCCAAAGAACCAATGAGCATGACTCCTAGACTCATCACCCACAACGGTGAAGCAGCTAAATGCATAATTGTTAGAGATTTCCCCATTAAATCATTAAATAACGGTTGAATCGATATGATAATAATACCTGCTAAAACAACGGAACAAAGATTTACAAAAATGGATTCACACAGAAACTGATAAACCAGATTGCTTTGTGTAGCTCCTATCACCTTGCGCACACCAACCTCACTTGCACGTTTCATGGCATTAGCGGTACTAAGATTGATGTAATTGAACCATGCAATCAACAATATCAAAAAAGCTATACCCATCAGCATATAAACATATTTTACATCACCGGAATGCGGAAATTTGTCATCAAAAGTAGCTCCCAAATGGACTTCTGAAAATGGCTGAAGTCTGAATATAGCGCCATCACTATCTTGATCAAACTCCTTCCTCAGTGCATTTAATTTGTCTTCTACTTTGGAGTAATCAGCGTTTTCATTTAATGAAAAGTAAGTATCTATGTATTGAGATCCCAGATTGTCTAACTCAGCCCAATCATTACCATTTAAGTTTGCAGGATTTTTAAGGGTTTGTAAAGAGAAAAACATATCGTAATTGATACTTGAGTTTTCGCCTATGTTTTTAAAAATACCACCTACTGTATAATTCTGCGTTCCAAATTGATTGCTGAGTATTAAAATCTTCCCTATAGAGTTTTCATTTCCAAAATATTTATTGGCGTGATTTTCTGATATGAATACAACATTGGGTTTGTCAAAATCTTCAGGTCTTCCGGCTGCAAGTGCAAATGAGAAAAAAGTAAAAAAATTGCCTTCAGCATAACTCACTCTTTCTTCTTTAAAGGATGTGTTTTTGTTATTGGATTTCACTACTCCTTTGCCGTTGCCGTCATCAAAACGGCAAAATTCTTTGATTTCTGGAATTCTCTTTTTAACCAAGTCTGCCCATCCCGGTGCATGCTCTTTCCACATATCACCTTTGGGACTTTCATTGAGAAGTCGATAAGTCTTATCTATTTGTGTATGGAACTTATCCACTGATTTTTCCAGACTTACATATTGCAGTATAAGTATAAAAGCTGCCATACCCATAGCCAAGCCACCGATATTTACCAGCGAATACACCTTGTTTTTCCAAAGGTTTCTATATGCTATTTTGAAGTAATTAGTGAGCATTTTTATTAAGCTTTGAGCTTCTAGCCATTAGCTATTAGTTGATGAATACAAAGAAAAAGATTTCTAACAGCCGATAGCTAATTTCTATATTACACATGAAAATTCTCCGTCACAATCTTACCATCAAATAGATTGATAATCCTATGCGAAAATCCTGCATCATACGGTGAGTGCGTTACCATAGCAATCGTCGTTCCTTCATTATTGAGTTCCTGAAGGAGTTTCATCACCTCCTCACCGTTTTTGGAGTCGAGATTTCCTGTAGGTTCGTCGGCAAGGATCAATTTCGGTTTCGCTACGACTGCTCTTGCTATGGCAACTCTTTGTTGCTGACCACCTGACAATTGCTGAGGAAAGTGATTACGCCTATGCATCATACTCATACGCTCCAGAGCAGCTTCAACTTTAATTTTGCGTTCAGCTGTTGGTATTTTCAAATATAAAAGGGGCAATTCTACATTTTCAAACACTGACAGTTCGTCTATCAAATTAAACGATTGGAATATAAAGCCGATATTGCCTTTTCGGTGCTGCGCTCTTTGACGTTCGCTCATTTTGGCAACTTCGGTACCATAAAAATCATAAGATCCTTCAGACGGATTGTCAAGCAAACCCAGGATATTTAATAGTGTAGATTTGCCGCATCCTGAAGGTCCCATGATAGCGACGAATTCACCGTCTTTGATTTCCATATCGATACCATTCAGCGCTGTGGTTTCCACTTCTTCGGTGGTAAATATTTTTTGAAGATTTTGTACTGAGATCATATTTTTATAATTGTTTTATGAATTTATAATTTAATTTGGAGCGTGGAGAAAGGAACTAGGAACTAGGATATCGCCTAAGTTTTCTTAATCCACATTATTCTTTAAAAAATGGTATAAATTTTGAATTATCATGAAAAAAATATTTTAAAATGTCAAAAATTGAGTCATTTGAAGATTTACATGTCTATCAATCAGGCCTATCTATGGCAATAGATTTGTATAAAAAATTAGCAAATTGCAAAGAATATTCACTTAAAGATCAAATTTGCCGATCTGGTGTTTCTATTCCATCAAACATTGCCGAAGGTTTCGAACGTGATTACAACAAAGATTTCATCCGTTTTCTCAGAATTTCAAAAGGGTCATCTGGCGAATTGAGAACCCAAATTTACATTGCTGAAGCCATCGGAATCATCGACCCTGAAACAGCAAAGGACATCATAGCAAAATGCCGCCATATCTCTGCCATGCTTGGAAGTCTAATCAGAACAAGACAGGAAAAATTTAAATAATTTCTTTTCCATTCTCCTCGTTCCATTTTCTCAGTTTCATTCCCTTCGTTCCTTGTTCCTTTCTCCTTGCTCCATTTTACCCGTTTCCTTATTCCATTCTCCTCGTTCCATTTTCCAAGCTCCATTTTCCAAGCTCCATTCTCCTCGCTCCATTCTTCTCGTTCCATTCTCCTTAATTCCCAATCTCCAACACCTCCTTATCTCCATAATTACCATAAGAACTCGTAATCACTTTATCTCCTACCTTCAAACCATCGAGTACTTCATAATAATTTGGGTTCTTTCGACCGAGAGAAATTTTGCGTTTGACAGCACGTTTGCCATCTGATTCTACTACATATACCCAATTACCACCTGTATCTGAGAAAAATCCTCCGACAGGCAGTAAGATAGCTTTTTGAGATTGGCCAAGTTCCAGTCTGACAGGTGATGATTGACCTCTGCGAATACCATCCGGTGCGCTTTTGGCGAAAGTCATATCGACGGCAAACCGACCGTTGTTAACTTCAGGGTACACCTTGAAAATTTCCATTTCGTATTTGCCACCATTAAACTCAAAGCTTGCTTTCAAGCCGGTAAATATTCTTGAAATATAATGCTCATCTATACCAGCTCTTAGCTTAAAGCCATTCATATCGTCTATCTGACCAATATTTTGACCTTGATTGATATTAGAACCGATCTCTACATTGATCGCGGACAATAGTCCTGTCACAGGTGCTTTCACTACTAGGTTTTCAAGTGTCTGTCGCCATAGATCTACGTTTTTCTGAGTTCGAGCCAGAGTACCTTCCAGTTGTTTGATTTGTAGCTCAGCATTTTCTTGTTGATATTTCTGAGATTCAATTTCGATTTGACGTTGTTTTACGAGACGATCATATTCTCTTTTGGTTCTTTGGTAATCTAGGTCTGAGACCATATTGGATGATTTGAGTTTTTCGTTTCTGTCCAGCACATCTTTTGCTTGAGCAGTCTGAAAATCTAGGTCACTTAATGTTTTCTGAAGATTGAATCGCTCAACTTTGAGTCTTTGTCTCGTATTTTGCAGATCATTGACCAATCGGCTAGCTTCTGTCTCGGACTGAAGGAAATTAAGTTTTAGACTTTGGTTTTCTAGTCGTAGGATGATATCTCCAGACTTAACCATATTGCCACCATCTACGAGCTTCTGGGTTACATATCCACCGACGATGGCATCAAGTTGTATTGTTTTCAGGGGTTGGACAACGCCTTGTACTATGATGTATTCGTCAAAACTGCCATCTTTGACTTCAGATACAGTAAGTTTTTCAGCATCTACATTGAGCTTAGACCTTTTGTCTGCAAATCCAAACTGCCAAACCACAAAAGTCAAAAAGAGCATTGCTAGACTACTCAAAACTATCCGCTGTCGGTTCCAGAATTTTTTGGTATTACTTTATCCATTTTAAATATTCATATACTTATAGCCATTATATTACCATCAGTGTGCCAAATATTTAAAGGTCTGTATTACAGCTTATTAAGAATTTATTGCCATAATTGTTTGTCCGATTTTGGACGGATGTGTACGGTGTCGAAAGTAGATCTTTTCGTTTTGTGGATTTAAAAATTACTAATTGTTTATAGTCTTATTTAGGTCAAATAAATAGAATTGGACGTTTTCACCAAAATCATTATCTACAGTAACTTCAAGAATGCTTTTTGGATCTTTCCAATTTAAACTAAAAATGGGATCATGGTATCCTTTTAGACATAATAATGTATCAAGCAAAACAGAACTATCTTTATGCATATTTTTGATAATTAAATTATAGTGGCTAAGCGTTTTATTAGTTTTAATTTCTGCCATATATTTATTGTTTAGCGATATTGAAGTTTTTATAGTTTTATCATATATGATTCTATTCGGTTGAGTACATTGAATTGAGCTAATGATAAACAATGCTAAAACTATGGCATAGATTTTTATTGATTTAAAAAATGACATTTGGTTCTGGAGATTTTGTAATAACATCAATAAACTTTAACAATAAAGTAAACAGGTAAAATTTACTTATCTATAACTAATACACACCTCTATAAATATCCGCCATATTTAGATCTACATCCAATGATTCCAGCTTAAAGGTATCGTCTAAGGATTTATATTCCCTAAGTATCCACTCATTATTGGATTCTTTGAAATATTTTTCCGCATGTATCGACCCTGTAGAATCTATCACTAAATATTCCCTTAGACTGGCAATATCTCTGTAAAGCATAAATTTAGTACCACGATCATAATCACGTGTACTTTCAGACAGGATTTCTATGAGCACAGTCGGGTTGGTGACAGTATCAAATACATTATCCAATTTTTCTACTTCACCGCAAATGACGCTGATATCTGGATAAGTGTAAAGCGAATTTGTTTGGGCATGGATCCTGAGATCGCTGTTATATGGCACACAATTTTTATTCTTCAAACCACTTCCTAATTCAACAAAGGTATTTGAAGCTATTCGATTATGTTCAACAGTAGCTCCCGCCATAGCAAAGATTTCTCCCTGATAATATTCATGCTTTTCTACGGAGTTGATTTCCAATTCCAGGTATTCCAATTCTGATACTAATTTTTTTTCAGGTAAGCCCAATCTTAAAAAATTTATACAAAGTTAAGTTATTTTGGTGAAAATAGTACCCAATCTAGAGTATGTGTGTAAGGATGTCATTCATTGATAGTCAAAGCACCTTTAAAAAATAGATGTTGTAACCATGACTTGATCGAATACGTAATAGCTATAACAAACTAACCATCACATCATGTATTCTGTCAGACCTTTTTCATTGCTACTGTTGATATTCAGCATATGCATTCATCTTTCATACAATTACAGTTTTCGTCATGAAGTCAAATTGAATAAAATATTCGTATCTAATAGTCAAATATATTTAAATGGTAATGCAACTATTAATGTGAAGAGTCACACTAAAAATACTGTCGAATACGACATAGCCAACAAGGAAGAAAAACAGTTACAGGTCGAAGTCATCCAAGACACCCTTTTCATCACTCAAACCATCAAAAAGAAAACCATTTTTAATATATTTTCAAACAGAGATGACGATGATTTCCCGATATTAAATGTCCTGATTCCGAACAAAATTGATGAATTACAAGTAATATTATTGAAGAACGGCGATATTATATTTGATACTTCCTTGACAGCTAATGAGGTATCCATGGTGGTCATTGGTAACGGGGATATAATGTGTAATAGTGATCTCTTAACGCAGAAATGCAGGTTGGAAGTCAAAGGCAATGGCGACATCAAAGTAAATCAAATTAAATCTGACCTTCTCGATTGTGCAGTTTATGGTAATGGTGATATCAAAATAGACCAAATTACTACCAAAAATCTTATAGGAAAAGTTGATGGTAATGGTGATATTGATTTTGGTCATGGAGTAGCTGATGATATTGTCACTCCCAATGGAATCCGCGGTTTGATTATTAGTAAAGTTTCAAAATCAAATTAGAGTATGTTTAAACAAAATCATTGCGTTCTTTAAGCTATTCTTTTAAAACCAATTTTGTTTTGAGTATAAATTCCATCACAATTAACCTATCATTAAAACTTACAACAGCCTAAACTATTTGAAAATTTCTGTTGAAGAAACAATTTGAAACCTCATTTTTGTTAAATTTTTCATAACAATCCTGCTCAAACCACCATTGTTTCAACAATGGCTTGCTGAAAGCGTTATATTGCTTACTTTTGTGGTTTTTATTGTTCACTCATTTTCAAAAGTTCATCAACTACTTATCCTTTTACGACAATAAAATAACAAAATTTGTTGACAGAAATTTACATTTAACCTAAAAATAGCATTCTTTAATTATTAAATTTTAAAATTTTATGTCTTTTATTAAGCATTATTACATAGGTTTTTTAGCTATTCTTTTGGTCGCTTCATGCGGAGCGTTAAAAGGAACAAAAATAACAGGCACCCTTACCGGAGCAGAAAACATGACTGTCTATCTGGACAATGTCACTTTGACCCAGCAACCCAATATACTTTTGCAGGAAACTGTTGGGGCTGATGGAAAATTTTCATTTTCACTGCCCGATGGTATTAAAAAAGGGATATACCGACTTCGTATTGGTGAACAAGCTGCCGAAATTATTTCAGACGGTACGGAAAAAGAAGTAACTTTTAATGGTAAACTTACAGATCTAAATGAATTTAATTACAAAGTTACAGGCTCAAAGCTTACTGAAGCGTACTTTCAAACTGTCCGAAGTTATATAGATCAAAAAATGGATGTTCCGGCACTGACGACTTACACTGGTAAAACAGCAGACCCTTTGGTGGCTTATCAACTTGCTGTAAGGTTATTCACCCTAAGACCTGAATTCCTCGATCTGCATAAAGAAGTAGCAACAAAACTTACTGCGCAGGATGCCAAATTCGAACTGGCTAAAGAGTACAATCAGGTCATCGGCCAATTGGAACAACAAATGCAAATGGAAGCATCAGCTGCCAAAATAAGAGTAGGTGAGGACGCTCCTGAAATCGCCCTGCCAGGTCCTGACGGCAAAGTGAGAAAACTTTCAAGCTACAAAGGTAAAGTAGTATTGATCGACTTTTGGGCATCTTGGTGCGGGCCATGCCGAAAAGCCAATCCACATGTGGTGGAAGTGTATCACAAGTATAAAGGAAAAGGTTTTGATGTATTCTCTGTATCATTGGATGGAATAGACAGCAGAACTGCTCAAAGATTCACTGATGCCGCACAACTGAAGGAACAAACAGATGCTACTAAACAAAGATGGATTGCAGCAATACAGCAAGACCAACTTGCATGGGATGGTCATGTCTCTGATCTCAAAAAATGGGAATGTGCGCCAGCTCAGGTATATGGCGTCAGAGGTATTCCTCAGACTTTTCTGGTAGGAAGAGACGGCAAAATAGTCGCTGTCAACCCAAGAAATGATCTTGAAGAACAAGTGCAGAAGTTTCTGTAAAAATAATTTCGGTTAAATCATATGAAGAGTCATTGTGAAAACGATGGCTCTTTTTTTTTAGTTATTGAACGGTCAAATAATGTGTCTATAATCTCTAATAAATTAATATCAGGCTTTCTTCAAAGTAAACCCAAACGTAGACCCTATATCCGGGGTGGATCTGACATTGATAGTCTGATCATGAGCTTCTATGATATGCTTCACTATAGAAAGTCCCAGTCCTGACCCACCTTGTTTTCGGCTACGGCTGGAATCCACTCTATAAAATCTGTCGAAAACATGTTTCAGATGTTTTTCATCTATGCCCAAGCCATTGTCTGAAACTTCAATTAAAATTTCAGACTCAGTATCATAAAAAGAAACCTTGGTGACACCGCCTTCCTTTCCATACTTTATAGAATTTACCAAAAGATTAGTAAGCACCTGTCTGATCGAATCTCTGTCACCCATTACAAAATAAGGGTGAGAAGCACCCTCTTTAAATTTCAAACCTATTTTTTTCTTTTTTGCCATAGGTTTCAGATCTTTGAATATGTCATTGGTCAACTGCCGTATGTCAAACTTTCGGAATTCCATCTGCATTTGACCTGATTCCAGCCTGGTGATGATTTCAAGGTCTTCCACAATATTTTGAAGCCTGACTGTATTGTCCACAGCTCTTCTGAGATAATCTTTATTGATGCTTTCATCATACAATCCCCCATCCAATAGCGTATATAAGTATGCTTGAATTGAAAAAATCGGGGTCTTCAATTCATGTGATATGTTTCCCACATAATTTTTCCGATATTCTTCCAAAGACTTCAGCGTAGCAAGCTCCTTTTTTGTGGTTTCAGCCCATTCCATCACTTTAGTGTTGACGTCTTCAAGGCTCTCCTTTGAGATATCTTCAGCAAACTTGTCTTTTTTTGCTTCATAGATCAGTTTATATATCAATTTGACTTTTCTGAATACATATCTCTCAATAAAAAACCGGACGATCAAAAAATTAAGGAAAATGATAGGGAGCAAAAACAGAATCAGCCATATAAAACTGAACCATCTGGTAAAAAGATAAATTATAACTACGTTGAATACAGAAACAACGACTGTAATAAGTATGGTAATTTGCCGTATTGTGATATTTTTATTCACTTTCAGAATTCAAACTTATAACCTACACCTTTCATTGTAAAAATGTAATCTTCACCTATTTTTTCGCGCAATTTTCTTATATGTACATCTATAGTTCTGTCACCCACTATGACATCATTTCCCCACACTTTAGCAAGTATTTCTGTCCTTTTAAATACTTTTCCGGGTTTGGATGAAAGCAATGCGAGCAATTCAAATTCCTTTTTTGCCAGCCCTACATCTTTATTTCTAATAGAAACTTTAAACTGTTCATAATCTATTTCAAGTTCACCAAAGATGTTAATTTTATTTGAAGTTTCTATCCCTGATGATTGTGCTTTCCTTCTCAGTAATGCATTAATTCTGGATTTTAAAACATTGGGTTTGATGGGTTTATTTATAAAATCATCACCTCCGGAATCCAAAGCAGTGATCTGAGTAAATGCCTCGCTGCGGGCAGTAAGAAAAGCGATCAATGTGTCTTTAAACCTGACTTCAGCCCTCAATTTCTGACATACTTCTATACCATCCATACCTGGCATCATGATATCAAGTATGATCAGATCAGGATTGAATACATCCGCAATACCCAACGCAGCAATACCATCATTGGCCAACCTGACTTCATATCCTTCCTTTTCAAGATTGTATCTTAGAATTTCCAGAATATCCTCCTCATCATCTACTACAAGAATTTTATAGCCTGTTGACATATGTTTGATTTAGAGAGGCAAAAGTACTTATTGCCCAAGATTAAGCCACAAATCTAATATTATTTTAATGTTAAGAATCACAACACTCAAACTAATATTCTTGAGTATATTCAAATAATATATTTCTTGGTTTTATTGGTTAAAACATGTTCTGCCTATTGAATTTATTTCTATATTTGGGTCGTTTTAATAACTTACCAATAAAAAAAACAGATTATGTCAAATTCATTTTTTAGTTCAAAAAACCCGATCCTGAATGAAGATAAACTTAAATCACTGCAAACTTCGCAGGATTCCCTCACCGACAGGTCAGATGTAATGACCATTTCCGGGGCTATCAATAAAACACTCATTCTGTTTGTTATATTACTGATATCCAGCGCATTAAGTTTCATGATGCCTACAATGTTCATGCTGATAGTAGGTATTGTAGGTGGCCTTATAGCTGTGTTAGTGGCAAGCTTCAAGCCACATACATCGGCGATCGCAGCACCCGTTTATGCTGGTTTTGAAGGAATGGCTTTGGGCACCATCTCAGCGATGTATGCAGGTATGATGGATGGCATTATTTTACAGGCGGTATGCCTTACTTTTGGTACTTTATTGTCGATGTTGGTATTGTATAAATCTGGGCTCATCACTGTTACTGAAAAATTTCGAGCAGGCGTTATGATGGCTACCGGTGCTATTTTTTTTGTTTATTTAATCAGTTTTATAGGTAGCTTTTTTGGATGGAATATGCCAATGTTGCATTCCAATGGTATGTTGGGTATCGGCATTAGCCTTGCTATCATTGCAGTGGCGGCTATGAATCTACTCTTAGACTTTGACAATTTTGATAAGGCTGCCGAATCAAATGCTCCAAAATATATGGAATGGTTCTGTGGCTTGTCTCTCATGGTTACACTCGTGTGGCTGTATCTTGAGTTTTTACGACTTTTGTCAAAATTAAACAGAGATTAGCACTCTTTCAGAATATAAATGTGAAAGTACCTCCAGAAGTCAACCCCATTGATTTATTATAAGAATCTTTAGGGTGAATCAAGATTAAGTAAATCTCATTTTACTTTGATAATACTGATAATTTGATTGACTTTATC
Source organism: Saprospiraceae bacterium (assembly GCA_016713025.1). NCBI lineage: Bacteria > Pseudomonadati > Bacteroidota > Saprospiria > Saprospirales > Saprospiraceae > Saprospiraceae bacterium. The sequence goes on from JADJPZ010000004.1 coordinate 2,510,182, forward strand.
AACGTATGGGTGAAGATATGTAGGTAATTCATCTTTATCCTGGTCTATTGAAAAATTCCATGATTTTTTGGCATTTGAATATTGCAGTATCAACGCTCCCTGATCTCTGCAATCAGGGCATCCGAATGTGGTATCCGGCATGGTTAATAGTTCTGAAGGGAACAATTCCCATAATTCCCGGGCTTTTATAAATTCGGAATTTTCCAGCTCTACATATTTATGTTTACCTTGCTTTCTTTCATTGGCATAAATATCAAAATACAATGAAGTATCAGTAAGCTTAAATACCTTAACGCAATCAGGCCCAATACACTCTCCGTAGCTATGACCAAAAATTATAAAATTTTCATTCTGATTTTCTTCTTTTGAACATGCCGTTAAAACCAGCATTAACACAAAGTAAAAGACCTTATTTTTCATAACTACTGTACATTTTAATAAAATGATTTATATTTTAAAAGAGGCAAATAACCGAGTTACAGTTGGTAATTTTAATAAAATAATTATTTTTAGTCATTCAATTTCTATAACATTTGATTTATATTTCATTTCTTGTGTACAAATTTTAAAGTTATGCATAGAGAGATCAGATCGTGGTATAGCCCTACCCTCAACAGGAATATGGAAATTGTCGAATACGGACATTTTGGCCCTGTAATCCTTCTTTTACCGACAGCAGCAGCAGATTATCTTGAGTATGAACGTTTTCTTATGATTGATGTCATAGCAAAGTATATCGATAGCGGCAAAGTTAAGGTTTATTCTATCAACTCCATCAATAGTGAAAGTTGGCTCAACAATAAACTTGATGGCAGGACCAAAGTATTGAGACACAATGCATTCAACCAATATGTATACAACGAGGTTGTTCCGTTTATCAAAGGAAGAACATCATTGGATACGCCGATTTATACATGCGGCTCTTCATTTGGAGCTCTACATGCTGCAAATTTATTTTTCAAAAACCCCTGGGCGATCAGAGGGTGTATATCCATGTCTGGTTTATATGATTTGGGATATTACACAAAAAGTTATTGGGATCATGATTGTTACTGGAATAGTCCGATGCACTTTTTAAAAGACCTTCAGGACGAAAACCACCTAAACGCAATCAGAAGTTCGCAGCATATACACATCATGACAGGATCGGGAGATTATGAAGATCCGAGTGGGTCCAGATACTTATCTGGCTTACTCCACCATAGGCATGTACCGCATCATCTGGATGTGTGGGGCTATGATATCAAACACGATTGGCCTACATGGCGAGCTATGTTGCCTTATATTCTGGAAACAAAATTTTAATCTTTTATTTGTACCTTCGATACCTGATTTTTAATACCATTCAAGATGGATGTTATTAAAAGTTTTTAACTTACTTTTGTGGTTTCATAAAATGAGTTAAGAGTGACTTTAATTAAATCTATTTCCGGTATCAGAGGTACCATTGGTGGTAAACCAGGTGACAATCTAACCCCGGTTGACGTTGTAGAATGTACTGCAGGATTTGGTACCTGGATGAAAAGGCGTGGTCTGTCACCAAAAGTTGTAGTAGGCAGAGATGGAAGAATAAGCGGAAATATGGTGAGCCAGCTGGCTATCCAAACCCTGATTGCTATGGGTATCGATGTAGTTGACACGGGACTTTCTACCACCCCGACAGTGGAAATGATGGTCCCCAGATTATCCGCAGGTGCAGGTATCATCTTTACAGCAAGCCACAACCCCAAAGAATGGAACGCCCTGAAATTCCTTAACCACCAAGGAGAATTTATCTCCGCTCAAGATGGTGAAGAAATCATTGACATAATAAAATCAGGTGATCTTACCTTTGCAAGTGTAGATTATTTGGGAAATTACTCCAAAGTAGATGATGCCATCGAGTATCATATCAGCAAAATATTAGAATACAAATTTGTCAATATTGAAGCCATAAAGTCAGCTGATTTGCATGTAGTAGTCGATTGCATCAATTCAACGGGAGCCATTTCCGTACCTCCCTTGCTTGATGCCCTCGGTGTCAGATATACACTTATAAATCATGACGATTTTGGAAATTTTGCACACAACCCCGAGCCATTACCCAAACATTTGGAAGAATTATCAGGCACTGTAGTCCGGACGAAAGCCCATGCAGGTATATCTATCGATCCTGATGTAGACAGGCTGGCGTTTGTCTGTGAAGATGGGAGTATGTTTGGTGAAGAATATACCCTGGTAGCCATAGCTGACTATATACTCAGCAAAGAAGCCGGTAATACAGTTTCCAATCTTTCATCAACACGTGCTTTGTCTGATGTCACCATAAACCGGGGCGGCAAATATTTTGCTTCTGAAGTCGGAGAGGTAAATGTAGTCACAGCAATGAAAAGTTCAAATGCCGTCATTGGTGGTGAAGGTAACGGTGGTGTCATAGTACCTGACCTTCATTATGGTCGCGACGCTTTGGCAGGAATAGCGATTTTTTTATCTCTGCTTGCAGAAAAGAATATGGCTGTGTCAGCATTAAAAGCTACTTACCCTATGTATGAAATCATCAAAGATAAGGTTGATCTGACTGCTTCAACAGATGTAGATGCCTTGTACAAGAAACTAAAAAAAGAATTTAAAGCTGAAAAGCTCAATGATATAGATGGTTTAAAAATTGATTTTGCCGAAGGATGGGTTCATATGAGAAAGTCAAATACTGAACCTATCATCAGAATCTATGCTGAGTCACATGACATCACCACGGCTGAAAAGTTAATTCAAAAAGTAAAAGTATTATTATAAATATGCATCATCAACATACTTTAAGGGACCACTTTGCTCAGTTCATACAGAATATCATAGGTCATGATGCAAAATTTGAAACGCCCTATGGTGTAAAAAAATCATATATGCAGACTGGACAGCAAGCGGTCGTATGTATCAACCTATAGAAGATGTCATAAACAATAAAATCTACCCTTTTGTAGCCAATACACACACTGAAACCAATGTCACGGGTTCTACTATGACTTTGGCGTATAAAAGATCTAAGGAAATCATCAAAGCTCATGTCAATGCCATAGATGGAGATATCTTGATATCTTCCAACTCCGGTATGACTGGTGTGGTGAATAAGCTGCAACGTATCATCGGCATCAAACTCCATGAAAAATTTCAGGGTAGGATTTCACTAGAAGAAGACGAACGTCCTGTGATATTTGTGACCCATATGGAACATCACTCCAATCAAACTTCCTGGATTGAAACCACCGGGGATGTGGTAGTCATAGGAGCCACTGCGGATGGGTTAGTTGACTTGAATAGTTTTGCACTCTTGCTTGAAAAATATAAAAACAGAAAACTCAAAATTGCCGCTGTGACATCTTGCTCAAATGTGACAGGAATTTTCACCCCTTATCACAATATGGCTGGAATGATACACAAGGCAGGAGGTTATTGTTTTGTAGATTTCGCCTGTTCAGCACCTTACATTGATATAGATATGCATCCGGCAAATCCTAATGAGTATCTGGATGCTATTTATTTTTCACCTCACAAATTTCTCGGTGGGCCCGGCAGCAGTGGAATAGTGATTTTTAACCAAAAACTGTATAATAACAAAATCCCTGACAACCCTGGTGGCGGCACAGTAGACTGGACAAACCCCTGGGGTGAACATAAATATCATGATGAGATCGAAGCCAGAGAAGATGGTGGTACTCCGGCATTTCTTCAAACTATCAGAGTAGCACTTTGTATCCGGCTCAAAGAAAAAATGGGCGTGCGAAATATCCTGGACCGAGAACATGAACTTCTGGATAAAATATGGAAAAAGTTCTCCACCATTCCTAATCTCAGAGTCCTTGCGGACCATCACAAAAACAGATTGGGTGTCATATCCTTCTATATCGACAATCTTCATTTTAACCTGGCGGTGAAGCTGCTCAATGACAGATTTGGAATACAGATGCGCGGTGGATGCTCCTGCGCGGGTACATATGGGCATTATCTCCTTGAGGTATCCCATGAAAAGTCAAAAATCCTTACAGACGAGATTTCAAAAGGATTTCTGGCAAATAAACCCGGATGGATCAGGATGTCTATACACCCCACTACTACAAATGATGAGATGGACTTTATCCTGAATGCTTTGGAACAATTGTGTCTGCATCATCAAGAGTGGATGGAGGATTACGTCTACGATCCGCATACCAATGAATTTAATCACAAAAGCGGTATGTTTACTGAAAACCTTATTGTTGACCAGTGGTTTGATGACTAACCCAATGGCCTTTTTTGTATAAAACATAAGAGAATGAGAGATGGTATTATACTCTATTGATGGCATCTTAGAGTATATTTAAATTTTTATTGCCTTAAAATCAATGCATTATGAACCTGACTTCAAAATAATAGTCTTTATTAGTACACTAAATGCGTTGATGATTTTATTGCCAGAACCATAATCTCTTGATGATTTTATTGTATTTGAAGCTCTCCCTACGAATCTCATTTTAGATATTTAGGTTAAAACTTAATCTGAGATATATTTTTTCGAATAATATGAAATTAAAGCCATATATACTCTATTTTTGCATTGTCTAAAAAAATCGAGGAATTTTGAGTAAAATTATCATTATTGGTCCGGCTCATCCACTCAGAGGTGGGCTGGCTACTTTCAATGAAAGACTTGCAAGACAGTTTTTATCAGAAGGTCATGAGGTGGTAATATACACCTTTTCATTACAGTATCCTGATTTTTTGTTTCCCGGCAAAACACAGTACTCAACCAGTCCTCCACCAGCAGATATTGTAATAAAACCCATCATCAACTCAGTAAATCCAATTAACTGGGTATCATCGGGTCTGAAAATAAAAAATGAAAACGCCGATATTGTAATTATCAGATATTGGCTACCCTTTATGGCTCCTTGCTTGGGCAGTATCATACGATTGATCAAAAGGAACAAAAAGAGCGTAATCATAGGTCTGATCGACAATGCTTTGCCACACGAAAAAAGACCCGGAGATAAAATTTTCACAAGCTATCTGACAAAAGGATTAGATGGCTTTGTTACAATGAGTGCTCATGTCCGCAATGACCTGCTGCAATTTACAAAATCTCCGATTCACCTTGTTCAACATCCTTTGTATGATAATTTTGGCTTAAAAATTAAAAAGGATGAAGCAAGAAAAAGCCTTGGTATTCCTGAAAAGGGATTTGTTTTTCTATTTTTTGGCTTTATAAGAAAATACAAAGGTCTTGATCTCCTGATTGAAGCCTTTGAGAAAATGAATCCGACCAATGATACTCAGCTTGTCATAGCCGGAGAGTTTTATGCCGGAGAAGAAGCATTGTTGTCCCAACTGAAAAACTCTCGGGTAAACCATCAAATACATCAACACACCCGATTTATAAATGATGAAGACGTAGTCAAATACTTCAGTGCCAGTGATTGTGTTGTTCAGCCCTACAGGAATGCTACCCAAAGTGGAGTAACGCCTCTTGCATATCATTTTGAAGTACCTATGATTGTCACGAATGTAGGAGCACTGCCTGACCTCGTACCAGACACATTAGGTAAGGTTTGTGAGCCTGACGCTGACTCCATTGCTCAAGCTATGCAAAGTATGCTGACTTTCGATATTGCAAGTTTTGAAAGTGCTATCAAGGTAGAAAAACAAAAACTGAGCTGGAAAAAACTGACAACAACATTTTTTGAAGTGGCTAATGGCCTCAAATCTAAAAATAATTAAATAACATATTTTCAAACCTTATGATATAAATATGAGATACTATGTCGTTTAGATAAGCAATTTTTCTTTGTTTTTACCCAATCTAAATCTTTCCCTTAAATGTGAAAGACTTCATAAAGAGGACTTAACTAAACGACATTGATATGAGATACCTGAATGAATAACTGAAAACCGCAGAACAGACCTGAATACAAACATGAATGATAAAACATAGGGTGTTCTGTTTTGTAAGGATTTCTTAGCAATTAATGGATTTCACAATTTATACCAATTCAACAATTTATCAATATTAAGACATATGAATAAAATTTATAGGAGCAGGGCACCTTTGAGACTTGGTCTAGCAGGAGGAGGTACTGATGTAAGCCCGTATAGTGATATATATGGAGGTGCTATACTTAATGCCACGATTTCACTTTTTGCATATGTAGATATCGAAAAAAATGATACAAAAACCATCATTTTTGAAGCCAAGGACTTTGAAACACTGGAAAAATATGAAGTCGGAGAAACTATCAACCCTGACGGCCAATTAAATCTGTTGAAAGGAGTATATTTACGTATCATGAAGGACTACCCTTTTGAACATAATGGCCTGAGAATAACAAGCTATGTTCAAGCACCTCCCGGGTCAGGTCTGGGTTCTTCTTCGACACTAGTTGTTGCATTGATAGGTGCTTTTGTTGAAATGCTAAAGTTGCCTCTGGGAGAATATGACATAGCACATTATGCTTATGAAATAGAAAGAATAGATCTGAAACTGGCAGGTGGAAAACAAGATCAGTACGCAGCAACGTTTGGTGGATTCAACTATATGGAGTTTTTTAAGGACGATAAAACCATAGTCAATCCCTTGCGGATAAAACCTGAATATATATACGAACTTGAAAAGAACATCGTTCTTTTTTATACATCCAAAAGTAGGGAGTCGGCAAGAATCATAGATGAACAAGTAGCTAATGTGAAATCTCAAAAACAGTCATCTATTGAGGCAATGCACCACATAAAAGAGCAGTCTGTGATGATGAAAGAAGCACTGCTCAAAGGGGAACTGAGCAAGATAGGTCAAATCTTTGATTTCGGTCATCTACATAAAAAAAATATGGCAGCCAACATTTCCAATAGTTTTCTTGATGACATCTATGACAGTGCCATGAGTGCCGGAGCATCAGGAGGCAAAATCAGTGGTGCCGGAGGAGGTGGTTTTATGGCATTTTATTGTCCTGGTACTACGAGATATGATGTGATAGTAGCTCTTTCCAAGTTTGAAGGAAAATCTATCCCATTCTTATTTACGGAAAGGGGATTGACCCATTGGACAGGTCAGAAATCATAAAATTCTGAAATTCAATTTTGAAATCTTATTTGCCATTCGATTGTTTATAAAAATGGCAATATTTTTTACCAAGTGTTCATATGTCTTGACTGAAGAGTTTTTAGTTTTTTGCAACAGTATTTTTCTTTGAGTCTAAGGCTCTAAATAACAATTCAACACAATATCTCTACTATTCAACAATATAAAACGGTATGTCAAAAATCAGGGAAATCATCCAAGCGTCCATCGATACCAAGACCGAAATACTTCATGATCAGTCACTGCTCAATAATATAGACCAGTGTGTTGAAAAGATTACACATTCATTAAAAAATGGAAATAAGATCCTTTTCTGTGGAAATGGAGGAAGTGCAGCAGATGCACAGCACCTTGCAGCAGAATTTAGCGGACGTTTTTATAAAGATCGAAAAGCGCTACCCGCTGAGGCATTGCATGTGAATACGTCCTATCTGACAGCTGTGGCCAATGATTATAGCTTTGATGTAGTATATTCAAGATTATTGGAAGGAATAGGTCAGGATGGAGATATTCTGGTGGGTCTCTCTACCAGCGGTAACAGCAAAAACATCATCAATGCCTTTGTCACTGCCAGAGAAAAAGGGATCGCAACCATCGGCTTTACCGGAAAATCCGGTGGAAAACTGAAAGAATATAGCGATATTTTGATCAACGTACCTTCAAATGATACTCCCAGGATTCAAGAATCGCACATCATGATAGGGCATATCATATGTCAACTCGTAGAAGAAAACATTTTTTAAATGAAGCAGCAAATGCCCGAAGCAATCATTCTTGCCGGAGGATTGGGCACCCGACTTCGTACTGAGGTTCCTGATCTTCCGAAATGTATGGCACCCGTAGCAGGAAAACCATTTTTGGATTATGTAATCAGAGCTTTACAAGAGCAGGGGGTTACCAAATTTATATTTTCTTTGGGGTACCGATCTGAGGTTGTGCTACAACATCTGGAGCAATCATGGCCAAAACTCAAGTATGATTATACCATTGAAACAATCCCTTTGGGGACTGGTGGCGGTATCAGGTTCGCCGTACAAAAGGTAAAGGGTGACTCATTTTTTGTGTTGAATGGAGACACTTATTTTGAAGTAAATCTTCCATCAATGCTGAAAAAACACATAGAAGTCCAGGCAGAAATTACTGTTGCACTCAAAAAAATGTACCATTTTGATAGATATGGAAGTGTATTGATAGGTCAAAACAACATCATTTCGGCATTTCAGGAAAAAACTTACAGAGAGATTGGATGGATCAACGGTGGAATTTATCTTATTCAGAAGCAATTAATTACTAATATCGGTATTGCTAATCCTTTCTCCTTTGAAAAGGAAATTTTGGAAAAGTATGTGGATAAAAACTGTATTTTTGGTTTTGAATCAGATGGATATTTTATCGACATAGGTATTCCTGAAGATTTTAAGAAAGCAAATTTGGATTTTGCAACATAAATTTTTATAGATATATTGAAATTATATAAACATAACGCTTAATAATAAGATATGGAGTTTATCAGCGTTTTTGATATATTTAAAATTGGTGTAGGACCATCATCATCACATACGTTGGGACCGTGGCGTGCCGCACAAAAATTTATATATAACATCCGGCAGCACATAGAGTCTGGTGAAATATCAAATATTACAGTGTCTCTATATGGCTCTCTATCTCTGACAGGTAGAGGTCATGCGACAGATCTTGCTATAATGATGGGGTTGAGTGGCCTTGACCCGGTCACTGTTGATACATCGGCCATTCCTGATATCATAAGTCGGATAAATAACTTGAAGCAGCTGCAAATAAACTCCGAAATCATCCCTTTTGATCCTGAAAAGGATATCATGTTTGAAAAAGAGTTTTTACCTTATCATGCCAATGGAATGTTATTCACTATACAAAAATTAAACGGAGACGTTTATTCAGAAACATATTATTCTGTAGGGGGCGGATTTATCATCAGAGAGGGTGAAAATGCAGTACACGATAGTAAATTGGCAAATCATCCCTACCCTATCCAGGATGGAAATGAATTGCTGGTGTATTGTAAAAGAGAAAATAAATCTATCTCTGAAATTGTGATGGCCAATGAACTCGTAGATAGACATAAAAAAGATATAAGAAAAGGATTACTTGCCATTTGGGATGTCATGCTCGACAGTATGTATCTGGGGTGTCACTCTTATGGTTATCTTCCGGGTAGTCTGAAAGTAAAAAGAAGAGCTGGTGAGGTAACTCAAACCTTACTTCCTGGATCAAATTATCATGATAAATATACTTGGATAGACGCTATCCGTCAGAGTAAACCGGATTTTCAAAAAATTTTGAAATGGACAAGTAGCTTTGGTATAGCTGTAAATGAAGTAAATGCAGCATTTGGTCGGGTAGTAACAGCGCCAACCAATGGCAGTGCCGGGGTAATACCTGCAGTACTGATGCATTATCTTTGTTTTGTGAAACCAGATGCCGGAGACGATGAGATCATAAGATTTTTGTTTACTGCCGGTGAGATAGGAAGTATATTCAAAAAAGGGTCTACCATCTCAGCAGCTATGGGTGGTTGTCAGGCAGAAATAGGGGTTTCATCTGCAATGGCTGCTGCAGGATTGACAGAATTGCTTGGTGGTACTCCTGAACAATGTACTATTGCCGCAGAAGTTGCTATGGAACATCATCTAGGCATGACGTGCGATCCTATAGGTGGGTTGGTACAGGTACCTTGCATAGAAAGAAACTCAATGGGTGCCATAAAAGCGATCAATGCAGCTTCAATTGCATTGGACAGAAATCCTCAGGACATAAAAGTACCATTGGACAATGTCATATCTACTATGTGGGAAACCGCAAAAGATATGAACCGAAAATATAAGGAAACCTCAGAAGGAGGGCTCGCTACAGCTGTCAATATTATTGATTGTTGAAACTGTGTCAAAAATATAGATATACATTCTCTTTCTACCAGTGTTTTACATTTTTATCTGTCTAAAAAAAAAAGGTGTCTAAACCGGACAAGCCTTAACATTTGTACTTACGATCCAATAACCCAACGTACCCAAACCCATTCCCCACACAATTGCATTTTTATTTCAAATTCGTATCTTTGCGAAATGAATAATGTGAAATATAATAAGAAAATGAAAAGAGTTAAGCAGACATTTACCGAAAAACAAGAGCTCATATCCAAATTTTCAAACGCATTGGCAAATCCTATTCGTGTGTCTATTTTAGAGTTGCTTTCTAATCAATCTTGTTGCTATCACGGAGACCTTTCAGAAGAATTTCATATAGCAAACAGCACTTTATCTCAACATTTAAAGGTTTTGAAAGAAGCAGGGCTCATACAAGGAGAAATTAATCCACCTAAAACAAAATACTGTATTCATAATGAAAATTGGCTATTGGCACAAAGACTCTATGCTACTTTTTTTGCTGAATTAACTAATGATGAAAAATGTCTGGCATAAAATTTTGTTAAAAATTCGTATTTTTACGAATATTTCGTATTTTTGCGAACATAAATAGCTGAAATATTAAAAAATTTGAAAAGGTTAGTGGCTGAGGTCAATGAAATCAAACAACTTTTAACGATTATGAATAAAAAATCAATGTCGTTTAGTTAATACCTAAAAATCTAAAATGAATTTCCTATTCCAGAACATAATTACTGCAAAATAAGTCTCCGCCGCGGCGGATCATTTTTAACTTCGCAGCATAGCGATGCTATGATTTGTCGTCAAAAATGCTTATTTTATTGTACTTTTGGTCTTCATTACGGAACTCATTTTAGATATTTAGATAATACTCAATTACGAATTTCGAATGAATGTAAAATTAAAATTTTTAGACAGATACTTAACTCTCTGGATATTCCTTGCGATGATACTGGGGGTTGGCTTAGGGTATTTTTTTCCAGGCAACAAATCCGTGTTTGACAAACTTTCAGTTGGTACTACCAATATTCCACTCGCTATTGGTTTAATCCTGATGATGTACCCACCATTAGCAAGAGTAGATTATTCGCTTTTACCAAAGGTATTTCTCGACAAAAAAGCAATGACACTTTCCTTATTTCTCAATTGGATAGTTGGTCCTATTTTAATGTTCGTGTTAGCCATTGTCTTTTTAAGAGACCAGCCCGATTATATGGTAGGTTTAATACTCATCGGCTTGGCTCGATGTATAGCAATGGTCATTGTGTGGAATGATTTGGCTGGTGGTAATCGTGAATATGGAGCATTATTAGTGGCACTCAATAGTATTTTTCAGGTGATTACGTATAGTTTTTATGCTTGGCTTTTTATCAATGTATTGCCGCATCAATTAGGCTTGGGTGACTTCAATGTACAGGTTCCGATGGGCGAAGTTGCAAAAAGTGTCGCTATTTATTTAGGCATCCCGTTTTTAGCAGGATTTTTAAGTCGTAAATTTTTAGTGCAGTCCCAAGGCGTAACTTGGTACAATAGCAAATTTGTTCCTAAAATATCACCCATTACATTGTACGCCTTACTATTCACCATTGTATTGATGTTCAGTTTGAAAGGCGATAAGATATTAGAATTGCCATTGGATGTATTGAAAGTTGCCATTCCATTAGTGATATATTTCATTTTGATGTTTTTCGTTAGTTTTTTCATTAATAAATCGATGAATATACCTTACGACAAAAATGCTTCCATTGCATTTACCTCTACTGGAAACAATTTTGAATTAGCCATAGCAGTTGCTATCGCTGTTTTTGGGATTCATTCAGCACAGGCATTTGTTGGGGTCATTGGCCCGCTGGTAGAAGTGCCAGTTTTGATTCTTTTAGTAAAAGCGAGTTTGTATTTAAAATCAAAATACTACAAATAATGTTTCAAGAAATCATCAATAAAATAAACCAGTTTTCATTCGAAAATCTTACATCAGAACGCAAAAATGTTTTGCATCCATTAGCCAATTACATTCAAGAAAAGATAAACAAAAATGAAACAATAAGATTAAATTTCATTTGTACACACAATTCGCGTAGAAGTCATTTGTCACAAATTTGGGCTCAAACAATGGCTTTTCATTTTGGTATGAAAAACACTTTTTGCTATTCTGGCGGTACAGAGGCCACAGCTATGTTCCCTAAAGTTGGAGAAACGCTTATGAAACAAGGTTTTCAAATTCAAAAATTAAGTGATACGGCCAATCCAGTATATGCTGTAAAGTACGCCGAAAACGAAGCCCCGATCATTTGTTTCTCTAAAACATACACCAATGCATTTAATCCCAAAAGCAAGTTTGGTGCCATAATGACTTGTAATAATGCAGATGAAGGTTGCCCATTAGTTACTGGGGCTGAAGCAAGATTTCCCATCAAATATGATGACCCAAAAGCTTTTGATAATACAGCACTACAAACTGAGAAGTACTCCGAAAGAAGTTTAGAAATAGCAAAGGAAATGTGGTGGGTGTTTCAATCAATTGAGAAATAATCAATTACAAATTTCGAATATAGGAATCATATACAATATGAATTGGATATCTAAGTGCTGCCCTTAAACCGCCAATTTATAAATTATTGGTTTATTGTGTATTACAAAAACTTGAAATGCTAACTTTTAAGGGATGGCCGTTCAAAAATTTTTATCCAAGCACCAAACTCCCTTAGCATGTTTTAAATCTTGATCATCAAAAACAAATTGGTGTAACTTGCCTTATCTTTTGATAAGGACTGATCAAGGCTCGTCCTAAATCTGAGCCCATCAATATAATCCACATCAGGGTAAAAGATAGACTTGTGTTCAAAACCAACTGATATTGACTTATTCAAATTAAAAGCAAATCCACCACCAAAAGAGTAAGTGATGTTGCCCGGATATTGTATTTCAGTTTCATAATCTCCATCATAAACAGATCTGACATTTTTTCTGATTTGATTTCTTCCCTTGCTCGTAGCAATGTCCAGTCCGGAGCCAACTTTTGACAGCAGATTTGTATAAGGCAAGTTTTGACTATCAACCATGTCAAGTCTTGTTTGCTTTCCAAATAATCCCAAACTACCCAGAATATATAAATCCATATACTCAAACTCCATATCATAAATTTTATTGATCAATTTCAAAACATTCAATAGACCTTCCATTTCTACAACAACCTGCTGATATTGATAACTTGGATACCATCCATCTTTCACATTACGATAAGGCTCAAAAACCGACTCCACAAGCCCACCACCAAATGATGAGTGTTGATATGCCTGGACACCGACACCTTTTCCGGATGCAAAATAAGCATTGGCCCGTACAGAAAAAATAGTGTTTGCAGGAAACTGAATTCTTACACCCGCACCTTGACCTGCTCCATCGATATCCCCATTTATCAAAAAAAGACCGGAATGCAAGCTTATACCAAATAATGGCTTTTAATCAGTTTCGTTATCAGATATTTGAGTATGCCCGCAGCAAACGGAAAACCCGGCTATTATGCATGTAAATAAAAATCGTATCATATTATAGTTACTTTTAACCTTCACATTGAGTAAGTCTTCATTTTTTTGTATCACAAATGTAAAAAATACATCTTGTTTGATTTGTTGATGTGGCTTTTTATTTTTTTAAGCCCCTGAAAAGACCAAAACTGTGCTCATGTGACATCAAAAATAAACCCTGCTCCCTAAGTTTACTGAAAACATAGAAATGCCTGTGGTAAAATTTGCTCCGGCATATACTCCCACCCTATCATGGATATTTACAGTATAAGAAAGGTCAACATCGACTCCATGGTGGATAGAGGTGTTTTGAACGCCGTCAAAAATAACAGTTCCAATCGGATTTGTAGTTGCGTTAAAAAGAAAAGACCCCGATTGATTAATGTATCTATATCCTAAAGCGAGATTGATACTCGATGACCCGCTTGTATTGACCGCTTTTTGAAGACTTATGCCATATATATTTAACAACTTAGTTTCTGGTTGTGGGTCCAAAGCGGAATACGGTTTAAAACCTGTTCCTTTCAAATAGTTTCCTTTTAAAATGAATCCTCTTTTGACGTCTAATCCATAGGCTGCTGATAAAAAAGTCATACCCGACAATCCATCAATTCCGCCATATCCGAAGCGAATATCCATGGAGTTTTTGAGTGGTCCTTGCGTATTTGCTTTGAACATCAATAATGTACAAAAGATAAGAATAAAAAAATGTTTCATAAGATAGAGTATTATAAGAATTACAATAAAAATTTAATTCTAATGCCGTGTAAGGTGGTTTCACCTTTGACATCTACCACTGATTCAAAGCCTAATCTCAATCCTGATGTGATTTTATAGTCCATATTTGCACCAATCATGTAATTGAATCCAAAATACTGTCTGGTAGACTGGAAAAAATCTGTACTATTTTGAGTTCTTTCTATATCCGAGACTAACTGAATACCGGGCATAAAATCAATGCCGACATTTATTTTTTTATAATCCACCAAGATCAGGCTCACATTTGCCAGGAGATTGATATAAATATCCTTATTTTTGACATCAGGTGCAGTAATATATCGTGCATGATCGACATATCTTTGATAGCTAAACCTTACTCCTGCATGGAGTAGTTTATTTACTTTGTAGTCAAACATCAGATTGGCAAAATAGCCATTGTAATAGTGATTCTGAGATGGACCCATGCTGGTGCCTATCTCAAAAAAATGAGTCTTAGCACATGGTTTACATGGTGTTATTTGTTTTTTACTATCGTACAGCGATTCGATATGTTCTATTCTATTATTTGTAAGAGATGGAATCGAAATCATTGATTGTCTGGTTTCATTAGCTATTTTCTGAGCATTTTCAGCTGAGATCCCCGAATCATCCTGAACCATATTATCAGTAGCAGGTGCTGAACTTATGGTCTTTTCGGCAGGTTCTATTTTGTCTTCATATGAGGTATTAAAGGCTATGTCCGACTTCTGGTCAATTTTACTGTTTTCTAAAGATGATAATATCTGATGATCATGACCTGCATGTTCTATGTCGTTTGCTCTGATTTTGAATGATGTAGACCCAGTAGTTGAAGCATTCGTCAGGGATAATGATGTGTCTTCTTCATCCCGTACAGCAATTGAATTCCCGTCATATTCTCTGGTTTGTATTTCAGACCCGGAACTTCTTGAAACTGCATCTGAAGGCATGTCAATAGTTTTGGTATCATGAATGGAAGGAAGGTTTTTGGCTATTATATTTTGTGAATTTCTCTTTGACTTTATGTCATTCTGAGCTAAATCATCCGTAGTATTTTGATTTACTAAACCGTAAATGCCTAATACTATAACCAAAAAAAGCAGTATAGAAAAAGTCTTTGGAAACAGACGTAAAAATCCTTTACCACCTGAATCATGTTCCTGATTATTCAGAAGTATCACCTGCGGCTCCATTTTTTCCCAAATCATTGGATCAGGCAAGTTTTTGTGGTTTAATATCTTATCTTTAAATGTCTTCATTTGGTAAAAGATTTTATATCATCATGACTCAACTTAAGTTTTAACAATTTTTTTGCATGGTGCAATAACCATTTAGAGTGATTTTCTTTGATTGTGAGTTCAGCCGCTATTTCTTTATGACTAAATCCGTCAATTTCAAACATTGAAAAAACCAATCTTTCTTTATCAGGCAACTCCTGGACAATTTTGAAAATGTCTTCGACCTCGAGATTGCTCAAAGTCTCTTCAAAGTACAAATCTCTACTACTTTCAATAAAAATATGATCGTTAAAAACGATAGGTGAAAAACTTTTTCTGTAATGATCGATGGCCGTTAAACGTATTATTTTGTTGCAAAAACCAAGGTAATTGTCGATCTCCTTATCGGAAATGATGATGTATTTGAAAATCTTGATCATTGCCTCATTAAAAACATCTTCTGCATCCTGACGCCCATTGGTATATCTGAGACTCACGTGGAATAGCTCTTGATAAGTATATTCATACAGTAATTTCTGCTCCCTAATTCTCTTGTTTTTGCAAGCTTTTATGACTGAATTCAGCTCCATTTACTTTACAATCAGTATTTTGTAATGATAACCTTTGATGCCCCACCCAAATTAAATTTGATTGATCCACCATCCTGTTTAAGAGAGTTTTTAATATCAATAATAAAATGCACATCATACGCCTCACCATTTTCTGGACTAAAATCAACGGGAAATACATTATTCGATTTCCCTAAAAACTTAGAAAAACTCTTTCCATTGGCATAAAACATCATTTCGCCATCCAAAGAAAAACTTAAATAACTATGTGATCTACCTGATATGGCCTTACTTGTAATGAATTGTTTTTTGCTAAAATCATTTTGTGTGAGGATGAACTCATTTCTTCCGAAAAAAATATCTCCTTCAGCTGTACCCTGTCCTGAATCATGTCCTAAAATTTGAAAAACGATGTAGTAAGGGTGGAATGTTATACTCTGATATTCCTCCGCATTGACAAAAGAGAAATACACTTCGACTACAGGAGGTACTTCTTTGCGACAAGATGATAAAATTGTGATCCCAAAAACAAAAAGAATATGTATGACATTTTTTTTCATGATCAGCTTAAATATTTAGGAATGTGGTCACCATTTCCTGTAGAACTGCACACGGTATGGCTGGAACTTAAAAGTGAGCCGCCACAAGGTTGAGTCTGACTTTGAAATATTTGGATTATAGGATAGATTTTCATTTTTAGCACATTATGTGTATGATGTTACCCTTTTTATAATCATGTCTGTTTATTTAGTTCAAAGGTTAGAAAAATATTGATTTTTTTGTAAACAAAAACCTGTTTCTATTCATTCGTGGCTCTGATTTCGGTTTATAAGTCACCAACTTCACTATCTTCGCGCAAAATTTTTGACAATATATGATTCTTTCAGATATAGAAATACTCAAAAGCATTGAAAATGGTAATATCGTCATTGACCCGTTCAGGGCTGACTGCCTTGGTACCAATTCGTACGATGTACATCTCGGAAGATGGCTGGCGGTTTACGATAATCATGAGCTGGATGCGAAAAAGCACAATACCATCCGTCATTTTGAGATCGGAGAAGATGGTTTTGTTCTTCAGCCCGGCACTTTATACCTGGGTGTGACCGAAGAATATACTGAGACTCATCACACAGTCCCGTTTCTGGAAGGAAAGTCATCTATCGGCAGGCTCGGCATCGACATCCACGCTACTGCGGGAAAGGGCGATGTAGGTTTTTGCAATACCTGGACACTGGAAATCTCCTGTGTGCAGCCAGTCAGGGTATATGCCGGTATGCCTGTGGGCCAACTCATATACTTTAAAGTGGATGGAGAGATCGAAAACTACTACAATAAAAAATCCAATGCAAAATACAATCACCGTACCGAAAAACCGGTAGAAAGTATGATGTGGAAAAATAAGTTTTAGCCATCATTGAAGAGATTCTTTTCATTTAGAATCTATAGCCGATGACTTCGTGTAACAAATTGCCAAAATAGGGAGTTTGTAAAATATACCGACGAGAATTTATTTTTCAAATAATTCTGTCGCCATTATGCTCAAAATGAATACAATAGTAGATGAATTTTTTGCAAACCAATTTATTTTGAGTATAACTTATTATTGGGAAAAACAAAACCTTTACATTACATATTTTTACAATTTATAAATAATTGATTTTAAGTATTTAAAAATTAATAAAAAATTATAATTTGTATTTAGTTATTATATTTATTCGTAATATTTTAACTAATTTTGCGTTTTAGAGTATGTTTAAAATTTTTCTTAGCTGTAAATCAAGAGATTATGGTTCTGTCAATAAAATAATCAACGCATTTAGTGACCTAAATAAGGCGGTTATTTTGAAGTCAGGTTCATAATATATTGATTTTAAGGCAATATAAATTTAAACATACTCTTAATATAGTTCTATCGTTGAGCTCTAACTTGATATTTTGCAAAACAGAATAAATTTATAAATTAAGAATGCGTACCACATCTATCCTGTTCGTTATCATTTGTTGTCACTACTCAATAGTATTTTGTCAGGAAAATGCAGCGAGCATTGACAGACTTTCTGACTACAAGATGGGGCAATACTTTTTCAGCCAGAATCTTTTCGGCCCGACCAGATATGCCCAAAACAAGTTCATTCATCAGGTGGCTCCTGTCACTGATTTTGATTTTTCGTTGCTTAAGGATGATGCCGGTGCCATGCATGGCATTTCAGGGATCAGACTTGATTTGCCCAGTGGTGAAAACGAATTACTCACATTTATATCAGAAAAATATCCTGACCCAACCACTACACCAGCCATTCTTGAGTTAGGTAGTTACTATTACGATAAGAGATGGTTTAAAAAATGTATTGATGCCTATGCGATGGTAGATGCTGAAAATCTTTCGGACTATGACAAAAGTGAATCAAGTTTCAAAAAAGGCTATGCACATTTTGCTCTAAAAGAATTTAAGGAGGCTCGGAGTGAATTCAACAAAATAAAGGAAATCAGAAACGAATTTTATTATCCCTGTAATTACTATAATGGTCTAAGTGATTATTTTACAGGAAATTACAATGGTGCCATTGCATCATTTGAAAAGGTAAAAAATTCGGATACATACAGGTCATTTATACCTTTCTATCTGGCACAGATATATTTTGCTCAAAAACAATATGATAAGGTCATCCAGCAAGGCGAAGAAGCGCTCAGTGATAATAATCTGCGCAATAGAAAAGAAATAAGACAACTGACAGGTCAGGCATACTTTAATACAGAAAATTATAGTAAAGCACTACCACATCTCGAGTATTATGAAGCAAATACTGAAAAACTCACTGTGGAAGAATTTTTTCAATTAGCATTCACTCAGTACAAATTAAAAAAATATGCTGATGCCACAAAAAACTTCAGAGAATTGCATCTTTTGGAGAATAGACTCGGACAACTTGTCAATTATTATCTTGCAGATTGTTACTACAGGACAGGCGACCTGACATCTGCGAGAGCCGCATTTAAAAAGGTCTCTCAGATGACTTTTGAGAAAAAAATGCAGGAAGAAGCCACTTTTAATTATGGAAAACTGTCAGCAGAAGCGGGATTTGAACGGGAAGCCATCAATACTCTTTCCAAAATTGATAAATCATCTCCGTATTACAAGGAAGCTGACAAAATAGTGGGCGAATTGCTGGAAAGCATGAGCGATTATACTGCTGTGATGCAAATAATAGATGGTATGTCGTCTACCACGGAGAAGATAAAATTGGTGTATCAAAATGCTGCATTGAAACTTGGTATGCAGTCTTATAATAGCGGAATGACGGATGATGCATTGAAGGCTTTTGAGAAATCAAAAAAGTTTAATCTAAGCAAATCTATACAAGCTCAAAATACATTCTGGATCAGTCAAATCCAACATGAAAAGGGCAATTACAAAGCTTCCATCAAAGGATTTGATGACTATTTTGATATATCCAATGGTCTGGATGGCCTGCCTGATGAATCATCTCCCATCAGTGCTCACTATACTCAAGGATATAACTACCTGATGCTGAAAGAATACTGGAATGCTGAAAAAAGCTTCAAAAATGTACTGGTAGGTTTCAACTTGAATACCACACCTTTAAAAAACAAAGACCTGATAAACAAAATCTGGCCTGATGCGATCATACGTACAGGTGACTGTTTGTTTAAAAGCAGAAAATTTCAGGATGCGGCAGGATTCTACTCACAGGCTATCAATAAAAAACAAGGAAATTTTGTCTATGCCATGTACCAGAAAGCTATCATCGAAGGCCTAACAGGTGACGTTTCGGAAAAGATAATAAGTCTGAAGGAAATCATAAAAAATCATCCCAGTTCCGAATATGCAGATGATGCACTGATGCAGTTGGGAGATGCATATTTTGAGATGGATAATGTTGAAAATGCTTATGTAGTTTTTTCCGATCTTGTACAAAGATACAGCAACAGCCCAATGGTCAATGGAGCTTTACTCAAGCTTGGCCTGATTGCTTACAACAAAGGGGACCTCAACACATCAATTAAGCAGTATAAAGCTGTGATGCAAAACAATCCTTCATCCAAAGAAGCAGAAAGTGCCATTTTAGGTCTTCAGGAGATATATATCAACGACCTGGGAAAATCAGAAGAGTATGTGGCCTATGTGAGTTCACTGCCGGGATACAAGGTATCAGATACTGCTGCAGACTCTCTGGCGTACATGGTAGGAGTACTTAGATACAATGAAGGTGAATATGAAAAAGCCGTAGCTGGTTTCAGTAATTATCTTTCCAAATATCCTTCCGGTATCAATAAAATAAAAGCCTATTATTATCGGGCAGAATCAAATACGCTGCTGAAAAAATATAATGCAGGTCTTGAAGATTATGAAATCCTAATAAAAGCCGGCAATTCGGAATTTTATACTCAATCACTAAGGAAAGCGGCATTGATTGCTTACAATTATACACAGGCATTTGATAAAGCGTACACATACTATGATCTGTACTATAGTCAGGTGACTGATGAAGATGAAAAATTCAAAGCTGCAACCGGAGCACTCAGAAGTGCATTTCGGATCGCCAACAGTGAAGGCATAAAAAACATGCCAACATCGTAGTCAATAGCAAAAAAGCTGACAATGAAGACAAGTCCACCGCCTACTACTATCTGGCCAGAACATGGTATAAAGAAAATAATCTGGAAAATGCTTTTCGGCATTTTCATCTATTGGCGATGCAGTAAACACCAATCAGGCAGCAGAAGCAAGGTATATGATGGCCGAAATCCTGTATAAACAAAAACAAATAGACAAAGCAGAAAAACAAAGCAATCTTGCCAATGAAAAAAATTCAGCGTATCCATACTGGATAGCAAAGTCACTGATATTGCTTTCTGATATTTATATTGACAAAAAAGACCTTTTCAATGGCAGGGCTGCACTGGAAGCCGTGATAGAAAACTTTCCTGAAGATCAGGAATTGCAAACCATCGCAAAAACCAAGCTAAAAGCTATCGAAGAGCTTGAAAAACAAAAGACAAGGATCAAAACACCCTCCAACAATCTGATGGAATTTCATTCAGGTGGCTATTGATTTCATTGAAAATGTATAAACAGATAAACATATGCAAAATAATATCAAATATATAAATATCCTTTTTTTCGTATTGCCTGCAATACTTTTCTCACAAAAGGACACAACTAAGACAGACCTGAAAATCAATCAGGTAGAAGTGGTCAAGGCCTTTGAAGTGACACTGGAAGAATCCCGAAAAACAGATATAAAACCAGTCATTCCAGAGCAAAAACCGTACAACCCGAATTATAAATATGATATTTCTATCGTTCCTGCAAATCTGAAATATCCCGACCCGCAGATCAAACCTCTTGCAATGAATCCGGATGCCCCCTTTAAAATACAAAAAGGGTATCTGCAGGCTGTCTATGGTATCAGAAAAAATCCTGAACTGATGGCAGGCTACCACACTTCCAAAAAAGAAACCTACGATGCCGGTATCCATCTCCAGTATGAATCACTCGACAACAACAACACACTCCCTTACCAACAATACAGAAACACCATCGCCGATGTATACGGAAACTACATGCTCAAAGAAAATATGAAGCTCTATGGAAACGTCAATACAGCTTTCAGAAAACGATATTTGTTTCATGATGATATCGGGGTAGACACATTATACTCAAAAGATCAATCAGCCCGCAACATCAACAGATATGAAATAGTAGCAGGTATAGCAAATGCTGAACCAACAAAATATCATTTCAACTATGATTTCAGGATTGGTGTTGACAATCTTTCGATGACAAATACCAGTGTAAGAGAAAATGGGATGAAAGCTGGAGTCAAACTTGAAAAACTCTTTAAAAAGAACTCCGTCATCTCCATCGAAGGAGATTTCAATTATACAGCATTCAATGGTAAAAAGGAGTTGAGCATCACTACTGCAATGCTAAAACCTACATTCAAGACAAAATACAAAAACCTGATACTGCAAGCAGGAGTCAATGCTTTGTATAGCAGTGATGACAATTCAGCTTTGTTTCCGGAGATATATCTGTCTTATGGCATAGCAGGACCAGTACTACAGATCTATGCCGGAGTAGGACAAGATCAGTACACCAATCACTTCAGAAATGTCAGTCTGAGAAATCCTTTTTTGGCCAATGATCCCGACTCTCTCATCAATACTGTATTCAGAAAGTATTATGCCGGTCTGAAAGGTCAATACTCCTTTATCACTTATCAGTTTTCAGGGGGTCTGAAGGATGCCAATGATATGATGTTTATGACAAATAAAAAGTCAGATGTGCGTTACTTTGATATGATATATAGCGATGCCAATATTATATTCTTATCTGGAAATATAGAGTTTGAAGTATCCGAATACCTTAGCCTTGGTGGATGGATCAATCAAAATATATTTAAACTATCCACTCTTCCTGAAGCATGGCATACTCCAAATCTCGAGGGCAATGTTTTCGGGCGTTCCAAACTCCTCGGCGAAAAACTGGAATTGACTGCAGATTTGTATTTTGGCAGCCGATTGCCCTATCTGAATAAAAACAATACAACATCCAAAAGCAATGCTCTTCTGGACCTGAATGTAGGAGTAAAATACAATCTGACAGAAAAAGTCGGCTTCTTCATTCGCGGTACCAACCTTCTGGACAATAAATTTGAAAGATGGTACGGATATCCTGCAGTAGGTATCAACGGGATGGCAGGAGTTAAGGTGGTTTTTTGAAAAATCGGTATCTCATAGATATTGCTGACATCAAATCTCTGGTCCAACGCATTGATCGTCAACCCTTGTTCGGTTAGCGCATCGTTCAAAATACTCATACTTCGGTTGGTTCATTGTTCGGTTAGCATGTTCTTCATCGTTCAAATCGTTCATTACTCCAATCAGGCTACATCACGCCGAATTCCTGCCGGCATTGATGATACCAAATGCACAACGGATGACCACTTTTATAAATGTTGGTATCAATGGATCATCAGCTTCCATATGCATCAACTGAGTGAGTGCATATTGTTGTATCGTATTGAGCGGTAAGGTGATACGTTCTCTCATACCTACTGACATCCTTTCCACCGGATATTCCTGCATCAGCATATCATGATCTCCAAGCAATAAGAGATTCTTTTTTGTCAGATGGTACTCATCATTTATCTTTTTTCGGATGATGCCATATTTGGGATGGTCAGCCACGTGTGCCGTCAATGGCATAAATGTTTTAAATAGTGTCATCTCACTATTGTCTATCAGTGTGCGCAGAAAAAGAGACTTCCTGTATAATTCCTTAAATTTTTCAAATTTGCCTTCATGTTTTATTTGTTCCAAAGCAGTACCAAGTCCATAAAATCCCGGGACATTTTGTTTGATCATCGTCCAGGAAGCTACAAACGGGATGGCCCTGAGGTCCTTGATGGTCAATTTATCTGTTTTTCCTCTTTTAGCCGGTCTGCTGCCTACATTGGTCTGACTGAAATACTTCAATGGACTGACCTCCGACATGTATTCTACAAAATCAGGATCATTTTTAAGTTCAAGGTAGGCATTGTGACTGATTTCAGCTACGTGAAAGATCAGGTTTTCTTCCTTATCGGTAAAATTGGACTGACTGTCCTGATTTAGATTATTGGTAATACCTGCATTGATCAGTTGTTCGATATTGTACCTTGCAGAATCTATCACCCCAAAATTTGAAC
Organism: Saprospiraceae bacterium; assembly: GCA_016713025.1. Taxonomy (NCBI): domain Bacteria; kingdom Pseudomonadati; phylum Bacteroidota; class Saprospiria; order Saprospirales; family Saprospiraceae; species Saprospiraceae bacterium. Next base: position 2,533,956 of record JADJPZ010000004.1, read on the forward strand.
TGACGGTCTGGCCCTGGATAGTAAGTTGGATTTCTTTACTGGAAATATCTTTATCCATAGATGCATAAAACTTGTGCGTCTTTCCGCCTCCACGTGCAGGTGGACCACCCCGACCATCAAAAAACATGATATCGAGTCCATATAGCTTGGCTTGTTTGCTCAATTCTTCTTTAGCCCTGTAGATCATCCAATTGGCCATCAGATAACCACCATCTTTGGTACCGTCACTGAAACCCAGCATGATCGTCTGACTGTCATGTCTCCTGCTGAGGTGCTCCCTGTAGTATGGAGTTTCATAAAGGGCTCTCATGATTTCAGGAGCTCTGACGAGATCATCTATCGTTTCAAACAAAGGGATGATATCTACATGGATACTATTCTTATCCCAACCGGAATATCGAAACAGGGCAAGGAGTTCTATTACATTCAGATAACTTCTGCATTGGCTGATGATATATCTGTGACATGAAGACTCTCCGTAGTGTCCCTGAATCTCACGGATGGTGGCTATAGTCCTGATAGTATCAGCATACAATTCATTATCAATGGATTCCGGAGTTACTGATCCTTCAACATTAAGAAGAAACTCAGCTTTTTGTGTATCATCAAGTGTAGAGTAATGTTCCAATTGTCCATTGATCTTCAGTATAGTATCTACGACTTCAGTATGTATAGCATTTTCTTGTCTGACGTCAACAAATGCAAAGTGCAACCCAAAACAATTGACTTTATCGATCATACTGCTCACCATATTGACAAAAAGGCTGTTATGATGGTCGTCAAGTAGTTTTTTTATCTCAGTCAATGGCTTGAGCAGGTCCTCAGGTGTCTTTATTGTCTCAGATGTTCTTAAAAAAGCCTGTTCGTACAGCCTGATTTCCAGATTGGATATAATATGATCCACCCCACTGAAAGTGAGCCGCCTTTTTATCCTCCTGATATCTCTGTAATAACACTTCAGCAAGGCTAAATGCAACGAAGTGGCTACCTTGAAAGTAGTGTCTGCTTTGACAAATGGGTTGCCGTCTCTGTCGCCACCGGGCCAGAATCCCATCCTGATGACAGGTTGAAATGCCGGGTCTAAAAATGGTAAACTCTCTTTATACTCCTGCATGATATCAGAGATACTACGGTAAAAGATGTTTTCCAGAAACCAAATCAGACTCACAGCCTCATCATAAGGAGTAGGTTTTTGTTTGTTTAAAAACGGAGTTTTCCCCAATTGTTGTAATAGTAAATTGACACTTTCAGTATCATTGTTTTTCAACGAAATGGCCAGGTCATGGATGATACCAAGTACAGATCCGGGATAGAACTGTGTAGGGTGTGCAGTAAGTACCAATCTTACACAAAAATCCCTGAGAATACTGCTATCTGCTTCTTTTATCTTTTTTGCAAAATAGTCATTTTCCAGTTGTTTCAGCGTACCATTGCCCTTCATATCATTGATTTTGCTGTAAGCGGCATCTTCCAATGCATCAAAAAGCACGATCTGTCGTTCTATATACTGAACAAATCTGAATAACAGATCCAGTTTTTGCTGTTTGCCGGTAAATTCAGTATGGGATTCAAAGAACTTCTCAATGATTTCTTCAGGTGTCTTTTGATACGCATAACCATCTTCACAATTGGAAAGCAGCAGTGAAAGCAAGATACCTGTCTTTTCAATTTTGTGAAAAGGAAGAGATAAAAAAAGGCTATTGTATAGCTGAAACTTTATGGCTACATCATTATGGAAATGCTGGAGACTTCTTGATAAAACGTCAGGCATGATAAAGAGTTGATTGCAATGAGTACAAAGATAAAGCAAATGATCTAAATACCATATTTTATTCTGAAAAACAGGATTTATTTTAGATGAATTCAGAATAAATAACGGAAAGAGTAGATAATATCTAATGGATGTTACTACTATTTTTGGTTTGGGGTCACTTTGCATGCAGTATCAAACGATGGTATAGGACAACACCATAAAAATAATACTCCAGAAAGCCAAAATTGAAATCAAGAAGTAAGCACGAAAAGGAGTGAAATTGAAAAGCAAATTTAAATAATTAAGAATGGATAATCAAAATTCGGAAAAACCTCCTCAAATCAATTTATATACCTAATTTTGACAGACATTTACACCAAAAAAGCTTTGAATAAAAAATCATGACAAAAATTTTGACTACCTTTTTACTTTTCACATTTATTGCATTTGGGCAGGCACAAGAGTCCAAAGGCAGAGTTAAAGAAACAAAATCGGTTTGGAAAACCTTAAACGGAACAAATTATTCGATTCAGTATCCGGTAGACTGGGAGTTGAATCAAAGTGGACAAATGGGTACAACATTCATTTTATTTTCACCTTTAGAAACAAGTAAAGACAAATTTATGGACAATGTCAATCTTTTAATTCAGGACTTAACCGGTCACAACCTTAACTTGGATAAATACACTGAGATATCAGAAGGACAAATAAAGACAATGATTACCAATTCAAGATTGATAGAGAGCAAAAGAATAAAAACTGGCTCAGATGAATACCATCGAATGGTTTATACAGGTGACCAAGGAATGTTTCATCTCAAATTTGAGCAGTTTTACTGGGTTAAGAGTGGTAAGGCATATGTTCTTACTTTAACTTGTGAGCAAGCCAAATTTACAGTCTTTAAAGAAGTTGGTGAAGCAATTTTAAACTCCTTCACTTTTAAACAATAGTATTGAACAAATTCGATCATGACAATTTCATTACTTTTCAACTAGTAAAACTGATGAAGCAAATAGAAAAATTGGCCACTTCCGGTATTGGTAGAAGGCCTTCAGCAACTTTCCTTTTTGTTGTTGGTGATTTTAAGACAAAACTAGTATCATGAGCAAATATAATGCCTTGTGGGAGTATATTCAGAAAAATGGACATCAATCATTTAAACTATCCTTTGATGAAATTAAGAGTATAGCAGGAATAGCAATAGACCATTCCTTTTTGAATTATAAAAAGGAACTGCTTTCATACGGTTACAATGTGGAAAAAATATCTTTAAAATATAAAACGGTCCTTTTTCGAAAGATTAATTGAAAAGCATATGTTGCGGTATCATTTTGTTTCAATTTTATGCGTTGTATTTCTTTACAGCTGTATGAATTCTAAACATCAGGGTGTTGCTATTGGCAATGACTACCATTGGCAATGCCGTTTCCGATACCTATTTTAATCATTTCCATATTATGTTGTGAATAGCAGCGCTAAAGGATAATAAACTTCTAAAAAGTCAATCTCAAAGCCTCCTTCCGCTGCTGAAAGGAGAGCTGCAATGAAAGAATGGGAAGTTACTCCTGCGGGTAAAATGTACAAAAAATGGGAAGCGTCTCCTGCGGGTAAAAAAGTATATGCCAGTGAAGCTAAAATAATCAAGTCCATCAGGGATTCTACTAATATGAAAGGAGTTGTAACCTCTCTGGCTCTTCCGCCAGGCTCAAGATTAGGTTTTGGAGTGATGGTGAGGATTAGTGGTGACGACTATATTCTTGCTTTTGGGCCAGAAAAGACCGGCAAGGATACTTTGAATTTTAAGAATGAATTTGAGCAATTACATAGCCTGAAAGTAAACGACAAAATAATTTTAAGAAGCCATTTTGTATCCCACGCGCCCAAGTATGCATATCCAATAGTAGCAGGCGAGTATGTAGAACGAGATGGTAAAATACTTTACAAACGTGCACATCGCAAAGGCGGATGCTAAGTAAATAAATGATGAAATGAGCATGAACCAACATTGTGGTACCTGGCCGACTAACGTGTTCAGTCGGGCACAAACCCTGATGATTATTTTCATACGAATTCATACAAAACCCTTTTTTGCTTCTATTCTGAGTTATTAGGTTCCGTGATAACGTAGGGGTGCGATTCCCTTATGTGAAGGGAATATGTCCATTTTTAAGTAAAAAGAAAGTTGTAGCTGAAACCATAAAGATTGCCAATTACAACATTCAACAAGGCACCAATTGAAATAATAATTTAAAACCCAATGTCGTTTAGTTAAGGCCATATTATGAAGTCCTTCCCTTCTAAGGGCTTCTAAGGGAAGGATTTAGGAAGGGTAAAAACAAGTAAAAATACTTTAACTAAACGACATAGATTTAAAACCTGAAAAATGAAAGTACATTTTCTCAATAAAAATCACCTTTTACTGTTGTTACTTTTTGTTTTTACATCTTGTAATAGCCAAGTCAAAACGGACTCATCAAAAGAGATTATATCTCAACTACCAATATTCGTATTACATGACCCAAAAATTGTACGGACACAAGGCACTACATCTGGAAATATATCTTGTGAGTTGGAGGACCGAAATGGAAACCTTTGGTTCAGTGTAGATGGTGAAGGGGTTTACCGCTTTGATGGGAAATCATTTACCAATTTTACCTTGAAAGATGGACTCTGCGATAATACTGCGAGTACCATTATACAGCTCAAATCAGGGGAGATCCTGATTGGTACAAATGCAGGAATATGCAAGTATGATGGAAAAAAATTCAGCAAATATTTCGAAGTTGATTCTTTGAACAATTTAAGAATTACCGCCCTATTGGAAGATAGAGATGGAAACATATGGTTTGGTGCAATGAATAAAGGAGTTTATCGGTACGACGGAACCAACCTTTCTCATTTTCTTCACAAATATAAGCACCCAATCTTTGCTGAAAAGGAAGAAAAAATGATTAGTGATATCATTCAAGATAAAAAAGGGAACATCTGGTTCAGTTCTTTTAATAGAGGAGGCGCATGGCGATACGATGGAAAAATCCTTACTCACTTTCTCCCATCTGCCGATTATTATTCATTCCGTGAAGATGAAAGAAGTCAAGCTTATGCTACAACTGAAACAAAATATGTCCATTCTCCTGACTACATTACAGATGATATGATTCATTCTATGACAGAAGATAAATCCGGAAATATTTGGTTTGCCACAAGGAGACACGGAATTTGTATATATAATGGGAAGACATTTAAAAGCTTTAAAGGAAATGAAGTACTTGGTAGAATTAGTCCCATCGCAATTTTAGAAGATAAAATGGGGATTATTTGGCTAGGAACAGAAGAAAGTGGCGTATTTTCATACGATGCCCACCTGAATGACAAAGTCGGGCAGGGAAAAATTCTTAAAAATTATACCACAAATGATGGACTAGTCAACAATTCAGTTCGTAGTATTTTAGAAGATAAAGACGGGAATCTTTGGTTTGGCACTCGATGGTTTGGATTGAGCCGTTTTGATACCCGCCCGAATGACAAAGTCGGGCAGGGAAATACTTTTACCACTTTTTCTGATAAACACTAGATTCTATAAAACTAACAAACAAAATTGAACAAAAGCAACAAAGCCCTATTCTTGTAGTTGGCCCCACCTACCAAGGTTGGTTGAATAAGATTATCGCTTGATGTATTAATTGGATTGCAAGTACCCGCAAGCCATAGATTGCACTTCTCTAAATTTGAAACTTAAAAAATATAGGATATAGTGCAATTTTGGGATACACCCATAAGTTCGGGATTTTAATATTTTTATCAAATAAAATTAACCAGCTGACACAAATTACTTAAGAATCTTATGTATATTTGTGGAAATTTTTTAATAAATGAATCCGAACCTTTTAAGGGGAAGTTTAGATACTATCGTGATCAAGTTACTGAAAGATCATGGAGAGATGTATGGCTACCAGATCACTCAGAAAGTCAAAGAAATGACCAAAGACGGCATTCAGCTGACTGAGGGCGCTTTATACCCTACCCTGCATAAGCTGGAAGCCAAAGGGATACTTTCTGTGGAGACCCGCATGATCAGCAACAGATATAGAAAATACTATCGGCTGACCACCCAAGGCTATGAGCATGCCATTACATTACTTAACCAAATGGAAGAATACCTCCAGCAAATGTCATTATTGATCAAACCATTAAAACCATCCGCTATATGACAGAAAAACAACTCAATAAAGAACAAATCGATACACTTTTTTCATTTGTAAAGAGTAAATATGTCCGATACATTGATGTGCAATATGAGCTGGTGGATCACCTCGCATCTGCTATCGAAGATGAAATGCAAAAGGATTCCAAACTGAGTTTTGACGCGGCTTTGAGTAAGGTATATGCCAGATTTCCTGTCACTGGTTTTACCAATTTTATTGCATCAAAAGCTAGCAGTTTAGGTAGTTATTGGAGAAGAAGATATTTCAACTTACTATTAACCTACTTTACTCCACCCAAAATTTTCCTCACCATACTGATTTACATTTTTGCTTTTCAGACTGCATACTTTTTTGGAAAGAGTGGATTGGCAGTCTTGATTTTTGTTTCCTATATCATCAATTTATGTTTTTTGTATAATCACTACCAAGCAATGAAGTATATAAAAAGTAAAAAACAGGACTATTTATTTTTACAATCATCGTGGGTAGGAAGTTCTTTCTCTATTACATTACAATATTGGTCCTTTATTTTATTAAGGTATATTTTCACAGATGATCAGAGCAACACGTTGAGCCTATTGCACATCTCGTTACAAGCACTTGTGTGTGCTGTATCATTGATTGCGGCACATGCCAATTTTACCATCTTTCCCAAGATGATCTATGATGAGATCAATGCCAAATACAAACATCTTGGGATTGTGGTTTGAAGATCACAAGTACTCAATTATTGGCAGATGACAAAAAAAATGCAATCTAAAAAAGTTGATATGCCTTCGAAGGTGCGAAGATTAAAACTCTTTTATTTCGTCAGAGCGCTAGAACATAATCTGTAGACGACCCCACAAACCAAAACTGATGGGGGAATGCCCCTGCCTTGACGGCAGACAGGTCACACCAATGTACGTACGAATCTCAATGGCAAACAAATGATAAGATATCAAATCTTTCAAAAATCATTCTGAAATTAAATATCTTTCTCATATTTGAAATTATACTAAGCTGAAAGACACCATTAAGATTCCATGCAATAAAAAGAGTTACTTTTCAACTTGTAAAACTGATGAAGCAAATAGAAAAATTGGCCACTTCCGGCATTGGTAGAAGGCTTTAAGCAACTTTCCTTTTTGTTGTTGGTGATTTTAAGACAAAACTAGTATTATGAGCAAATATAATGCCTTGTGGGAGAAATAGAAAATACCCTAATTGCACTTCATATCAATCCTGGATGCCGGGTCGTTATTAGGAAAACACATACCAGACAATACTCTTTCAGGGACATATCTCTTCAGATTCGGATCTTTTAAGCCATTTTCAAGAAATTCAGTCAGATCCTTGATTTCCTGTTCAGTCAGGCCGAGTGGTTTGATAAACGAAGACAACTGACTGTCCGGAACCCTTTGATTTTGTTTTTTACCGGTATTAAAATATCTGACTACACCTTCAAGGGTTTCTATACTGCCACCATGGAAGTATGGCCCGGTGCCTCCCAGATTGTATAATTGTGGCGTTCTGAATTTAAACATATCCTCCTGTCTGCCGGTAAATCCACCTCTTCCTAAGTTTCTGCGGTCATTGGGTCCGGTTTTTAATCCGCCATGTTCGTAAAGATCATCCACACCCAATGCTTCAAATCTCATAGAACCGAGATTTTTTTCAAAATGGCAGCTGTTACATCCTGCTTTTCCAAAAAACAGGACTGCTCCTTTCTTTTGTTGTTCTGACATGGCGTCTTTATCGCCTTTCAGCCATTTTTGGAATGGTGCCTGATTGGTCAGGTTTTGTCTCAGGTATGCTGAGATTGCAAAACTGGCGCCTTTTCTTGAATATCTTTCATTTTCAGGCATATCAGGAAATGCCTTGTCAAACACCTCCTTATATCCGGCTTTGGTGATGATATCTTTGGTGTATTGCATTCTGTGTACGATCAGGCCTTCAATATTCTGGCCTTCGAGGGTGCCAAGTCTTTCATGATTTCTTGCTGTGCCGGGATCAAAGACTCCCCACATTTTTTCAGTACCTTTATTGACACCTTCAGAACCAAAGGAGCCATTCCACATGGAGTTTTCCACATAGGCTACATTGAGTGTAACCAACGGTCTTGCTCCCTGTGCATCTATACTATCATTGTGGTAAAGCGGAAATTTAAATCTTGACTCTCCTTTTCTTCCGAAAGCCACACCACCATCAGCTATGCCCTGCATTCTGCCCGGCCTGAATCCTGATTCGGGCACATGACAACTGGAACAGGTAAAAGTAAACATCAATTCAGACCTTTTGGCTTCATTGGCAAATGCAGGTTCAAAAAAGAGCATCTTACCCAACTCTATTTTTTCTTTGGTGAGTGGGTTGACCGGAGATTGAGGGATAGAAGCATAATCCGTTTCATCCGGAAGGATATATTTGCTTTTGTCAGGAATGATGCTGTTGAGTGCTTTATCATTTTCGCTGAGTTCATCATGCACGCAACCTACGGTTATTAAACTGAGGAATGCAAATAGCAATAGTATTCTTGAGATCATGTTGCCGAATTGTATGAGATTAAAGTAAATGAGATTGCAAAAATAATGCTGCATTTTAAAATTCATAAGTTTTTGTTATGAAATTATAAGAAAAATTTAAAATATGTCGGAAAATGGCAAAGTTTATTGGTTTTATTGCGGGATTGGCTGTTGGATTTTTTTTAAAAATGGATTTATCCATTTCTAAACATAAATAACAGCGTAATCCGTACGATTTTGTCGTACACTTGACTTCCTTCTTTGGTAAGCTTCCTCTTAAGCTTGTCCTTATATCATTTTGGAATACGGCTAACAGTAAGTAATTTTATCACATCAATCACAGTGAAATATCATGTTTCTGTTGTCACATCCCAATGTCTGAGGACTTTTTTGGACTCAACTAGTTTGAATGATTTAATTTATACATGAAAATTACTATATATTTAATTTTTTATGATATATCTTGTAACTTTGACCGACAAACGGTACAGATGGATGAGAATATGGTTATTGACTAAAGTATAAAAATAGGATAAAAACAATTACAAAAGAAAATGGACATTAAAGTTTTCAAAAACATCAGTAAAATCATTGAAAGAGATTCAAAAACATCAACATACAAATTTGCTTTGTTGAGAGGTGTGATTGATATTATTCAAGACAACTCGCCATACATAAAAGTTAATGAAAACGTTGTAGAAATTCCTCTTGGTTTATTGATAGAGAAATGGCTAATTTATTACTATCCAATTTTTGAGTCAGAAATTGAAATTCCACAAATAAATGGAAAAAATGTGAAGGTAGCATTTCAATCACATTTTAAACCAATCATCAACCACTACGCCCTACGAGGAAAAATCTCAGTATTCTACAACGAATTGAGAATTAGAGGAATAGCAAATGAAATAAATTTAGACTTTTACAGGTTGGTTCAAAAAATAAAGGATACAATCATAACGATGCCAATGAGATTTATAGGAAGAAGTATATCCGATGATTACTATTCAATCTTTAATTATACTCCAGCTAAATTTAAAAATGACAAGAAGCAAAATAGCCAGTGGCTTGTAGAAAGTTGCGGTACTTTTACCATCCCTAAAGATTATTATGAAGCATTTAAAATATTAGGTAGCTTCATTTCAGGAACTGATAATATACTTTTTAAGTGGGCAGAATTTTCTGTAAAAGCTAGCGGAAAGGTCTTAAGTACAGGTACAATTGTCAATGAAATTTTAAAATTCCCTGTTACTGAAAGAGATGTAGAAGCATCAAAAAAATTGTATTATGAAATTCTTGCGAAACACGGGTCGGTGTCATGTGTATGGTCAGGTAGCAATATAGCCAAATATGATATTGACCATATGTTACCATTTTCAATATATAAAAACAATGATCTATGGAATTTACTTCCTTCAAGTCCTCCAACAAATAAATCAAAATTGGACAAAATTCCTTCGCTAAAGTTGATTACCGAACAGAAGGAATTAATCATTCACTATTGGGAGATAATACATCAATATCAAACTGAAAGGTTTTTGAATGAACTACAAATATCTTTGCTAGGTAACTATTCTAAAGATAATTGGCAGCAAAATGCATTCAATCAATTACTTCAAACATCAAAATACTTAATTGAAACTAGAGGATATCCAGAATGGCAAAATTGAACGAATACACTCATCTCACTGCCAAGGAAAGAAATACCATGTCTTTCCCAGCCAGAATTCTGCTTGAAAGAAAGCTACTGCAAGGAGATACCCTGGATTATGGTTGTGGAATGGGTAGTGATGTAACTTTACTTAAAGAAAAAGGTATCAATATTATAGGGTATGATCCATTTTATTTCCCTGAGAAAACAACTCAAAAATATGAGACCATCATCTGTTTTTATGTATTGAATGTCCTTATGCAGGAAGAACAATCGGATGTCATAATGGAGATTTCCGCTTTGTTAAAACCAAATGGCAAGGCCTATTTTGCTGTTCGCAGAGACATTACTTATGAAGGATTCAGAACGCACAAAATCCATCAAAAACCTACCTATCAATGTAATGTCAAACTTCCTTTTACTTCCATGTTTTTAAATGATAATTGCGAGATTTATACATACCAACATTATACAAACATTCACACCGGCAATACAAAAGTCAGTCCATTTTTTAATGATGATCAGCCACGAGATTTGATTTATGAAAGTGGTACTGCCTTTTCCTTTTTTGATAAATATCCAGTTAGTCTAGGTCATGCTCTTGTAATACCCAAAAGATTGGTTTCCAATTATTTTGATCTGACTATTAAAGAACAAATGGCTTGCTGGATGATGGTCAATAAAGTAAAGGGACTTCTGCAAAATCGTTTCAATCCAGATGGTTTTAATGTGGGAATCAATATTCAAGAAGCTGCAGGTCAAACAATACCACATTGTCACATTCACATTATCCCAAGATATACTGGCGATGTTGAACAGCCACGTGGAGGGATACGGGGAGTTATTCCTGGTAAACAAATTTATTGAATTTGATTATTAAAATTATTATCCCCATATCCCATTTCCTCCTACCACCTAACCGACCCCGATATGACAAAATTTCTCCCCGGCGCTACGATACCTGAACTATAAGGGCGATATCTTTCATCAGCGATATTTTCTATGGTACCATTCAGGGACCAATGTTTACTGATCTGATATTGCATTCTGACATTGTATATGACCCACGAAGGCGAATAAGGTTTTTTATTGGCATCTATGGCATAGATTTCCGGTTTGTTCTGTTCTTCTGCCGGAAGCTCTTCGTACGTTTTACCATCGCTGTACTGACTGCTGATACTCAACAACAAATTCTTATATGCCCAGGACAAGGTAGTGGCCCCAAAGTTTGGTGCGGCATGTCGTGATGGGCTTGTACTGCCATTGTCTATTTCTTCTTCTCCACGTTGTATATTATATTGACTTACTAATGAAAATCCATAACCTGGCCTTATCTCTAGACCGATTTGTGCACCTCTGACCTTTGCATTGGCAGCATTTTGAATAGCTTCCACCTTGCTCATTCTCCCATTGTACAAAATTGAATCCTGTCCGTTGAGTTGAAAATTTCTTTTGACCATGGCATTATCTACATATGTATAGTACAGGCTGGCATCAAGCCTGACTTTATCACTGAATACATGGACGAAGCCTATTTCAGCATTGTAGGCATATTCAGCTTTGAGTTCCGGATTGGGTACTGTCACAAAGCCTGCCACAGCATCAAATATTTTTCCGGAATCATCCACATTGGGAGACCTGAAGCCGGTGGATAAGCTGGCCATGATGGATGTTTTATCACCTGGTCTGTACACCATGCCCATACTACCTGTGAGCGCTCCATTGTTTATTTTTGATTCAGTAAAAGGAAGCTTAAAAAATGTATTGTCAAATTCTGCTGTTTGACTATAATACGAATACCTTGCACCGGCCTGGACATTTATTTTATTTGATAATTTGACATCATACCCTGCAAATGCTGCATAAGAAGACCATACCGCATTCGGATACCTCGAAGGGCCTCTTTGTGATGTACCTTTGACAATGTCCTGATCTTCACCAGTCGAAGCTACATCATTGATGACTCCTTCGATTCCATAATTAAGGGTGGCTTTTTCACTTAGCTTTTTTATTAAATCGATATTTGCAGACCATGCTTTGACGTGTTCAAATCGTAAAAAGCGGGTTGACCTGTTGATATCCCTTTCCATCCTGCTTTCCTTAAAGTCCTGAAAAGCCAGCCTCCAGATCATCTCGTCATACCATCCTGTTTTTTGTGATAGAGTTCCCGTCAACTGGTGCATCATCCATTTTTGAGGACCATATGACCACTCTGCGTGTCTGGGCAATCCATTTCTGAGACGGATATGGCGGTCGTATCTGGCGTATTCAGAGGTAGCACTGTGGTGGAAAGCATACTGAAGATCAAAGTGGTCTGAAACTCTGAACCGGAATTTTTGCATGATATTATATTGATCATACCCTGAAGGTGTCTGTACCAATGAATCAGGATTTTTGTAAATGATATCTTTGTCTCCTTCGCGCCTTACATTCCAGATTTTCAGATACTCGGCAGGTCCATTGGTGCCCATTCTGAGATCTCCGAAGTCATTGTAACTCAGACTGGTGACAGATGCCCACTTTGCTCCACCTATATTGAAGTGAACATGTCCGGTTTTTTCATCATTGGCTGTGGAGTATCTGAGTGTCGAACCACCGGAAATGTTAATCTTATCAGCAGTACCATATCGCGGTGTCCATGTCTGAAAAGCCATGACACCTCCTATAGCATCACTGCCGTACATCACCGAGCCCGGACCAAATAGGATCTCTACATTTTCAAAACTGAATCCATCTAAGGATATGACATTCTGAATATTGCCGGAGCGGAATATCGCAGTATTCATTCGTACTCCATCTACAGCATACAATAACCTGTTTGTCGCAAAACCTCTTATCATAGGACTGCCACCTCCTTGCTGGCTTTTCTGTATAAACACCCGACCGGAATTGCCCAATAAGTCTGCGGCAGTTTGCGGATTGGTAAAAGCTATGTCTCTTGGAGTGATGGTACTGACTCTCACCGGAACATTTTTACTGATCTGATTCCATCTTGATGCGGAGACCGTAACCTGGTTTAGCTCAAATGGTGCCTGCGTAAGTGCTATAATATAACCAATGTCTTTCAGCTCTGACAGACCATATTCAACAGAAGTGTAACCAAAATGTGAAACAAATAACCTTTCGTGCTCTTTGAATAGTGAAAAATCTGCTTCTCCTTTTTCATCTGTATATGATATATGTGACCTGCTCTGATCAGTAATCATGACAGCTTCCAGCGGCTTTGCAGATTCCTTATCTATGACAGTGACCTTTTGTGACAAAAGCATAGCATTGCTCGTCAATACAAATATGAAAAGTATAATATATTTATCCATTTTTTTATGTCATTGTTAAAGTTTAATAATTAGTCTTTGGTCTTTGTGATTTCGGCTTCTTCGCTGCGTCGAATGCGCTCAATCACTATCTGTCAGACACTCAAATGTGATTTCGGCATCACTTTGTTGTACTTCGACTTCCCACAGCAAAATAGGCTCAATCACCATCTGTATGACACTCAAATGTGATTTCGACTTCTTCGCCGCGGCGAATGCGCTCAATCACCATCAGTTCTACACCAACAGCATACGGTGTTTGAATACACTATAATGCCGAAGCCACAAGGGGACGGTATTCGTGCCAAAGCAGAATTAAAAGCTTGCAGTGCAACGAAGTTGAAGCCACTATTCAGCCAGCCTTACCTTGCTCAAAATTTTAATCTTATAAGTCCGGAATCAGTCGGTAACCATGAAATGATGATCATTTCAAGCGCTTATAATTAAATGGTCCTAAATTCGGGAGGAGGACCTATTTGAAATAGCAATGGATTTAAGTAGTGATTTATTGCTGTTGTAACCAAAACATTTTCCTGAAGTGTAGTCATTTCTGCAACTACATGCTGATCAGCCAATGGCAGGTAGAATAGATTTTTGAGAAAATCGATATGATTCTGATGTGTCTTTTTTCCAGCAGGATCAGAATGGCATAATGTTTTTACAGACGCTTTTATTTCAGCATAAAGAATGGATTCTTCCACATCCGCCCAACAATGGTATGTGATGGAGTCGCCTTTTTTTTTTCTGTTTTAACAATGTCATACATCATTTTTTTATACTCAAACTCCCTGTCATGTTCCCATCTCAGAAGTTTTTTGATGTCGTCTTTATGGAATGTAAGGTGTGATATCTCATTGTCATTCAAACCATTCAGGATTTTTAGTTTTACTTCTTTTTTGATTACACTTTTCCTGTAGGCATGTGTTAGGTAGGTCACCATATGCGGCAACTGTAGGACAACTATCAATGCGATTCCTGTCCATAAAAACCGATGATAAAGTAAATTTGACATACCTTGTAACAAAGGTAAACTTTTTTTAAGTCCAAAGAATAATTTTTTCTGTTAAAGCAGTATTACTTCTCCAGGTTTTAAAGTCTTTACTTATCTTTTTGATAAATGAACTATTTAGTTTAAGTTTGTTTATACCTTACATTTATGTTTATTTATCTTTGCCCAAATGAATCAAGACAATAAGTTGCCAATCAGCAGTTGGCTGCCTATCACCAAAAAAGAAGTCGAAGACCGCGGTTGGGACGAACTCGATGTTATTCTCATTTCAGGTGATGCGTACGTTGACCATCCTACCTTTGGTACGGCTGTGATAGGTCGCATTATCGAGAGTGAAGGATTTAAGATCGGCATCATACCTCAGCCCAACTGGAAGGATGACCATAGGGACTTTAAGAAGTTTGGGAAGCCCAAATATTTTTTTGGGGTGACAGCAGGATGTATGGATTCTATGGTCAATCACTACACGGCAGGAAAGAGAAAGCGATCCACGGATGGCTATACTCCCGGTGGTGAAGCAGGATTCAGACCGGATTATGCCACCATAGTATATTGCAATATTCTCAAAGACATCTATCCTGATGTGCCGATCATGATCGGTGGTATAGAAGCCTCATTGCGCAGGGTCACACATTATGACTATTGGTCTGACAAATTGATGCCTTCTATCCTTGTGGATTCCAAAGCAGATGTTTTGGTCTATGGTAAGGGCGAACAGCCACTCAGGGAATTGCTTAAATTGGTAAAAAAAGGAGTGCCACTTATTTCAATCAAGGATGTCAATCAGATTTCTTATCTGACCGACAAAGTCCCTGCTTCCAAAAAGTGGAATACTGTCGAATTAGTCAGACATGAAGTATGTCTTCAGGACAAAATCAAGTATGCTTCCAACTTCAAAATCGTTGAAGTGGAATCCAATAAATGGCAGGCCAACCGCATCACACAGGATGTAATGGGGAAAACGCTGGTCATCAATCCACCTTTTAAAACTATGACAGAAAAGGAGATGGACTACTCGTTTGACTTGCCTTATACCAGGTTGCCGCATCCCAAGTACAATAAAAGAGGAGCCATTCCTTCATATGAGATGATCAAATTTTCCATCAATATGCACAGAGGATGTTTTGGTGGTTGTAGTTTCTGTACGATCTCTGCGCATCAGGGCAAATTTATCGCATCAAGATCAGACGAATCCATAATGAAAGAAGTGGATGCACTGACCAAACATCCTGAATTCAAAGGTATAATCTCAGATATCGGCGGCCCATCGGCCAATATGTACCGGATGAAAGGAAAAGATGAAAGTATTTGCGCGCGTTGTCAGGCTCCAAGCTGCATCCATCCTGTCATATGTTCCAATCTTGATGTCTCTCACAAACCACTCACAGAGATATACAAAAAAGTAGATGCGCATCCCGGTGTCAAAAAAGCTTTTGTTACATCTGGTGTCAGATATGATTTGCTGGTTGATGACTTTAATAAAAACAATCAGGATGGCAATCATGACGAGTACATGGAGCAACTCGTGACAAAACACGTATGCGGAAGACTGAAGGTAGCCCCCGAGCACACCGCAGATGCCACCCTGAAGGTGATGCGAAAACCCGGCTTCAAATACTTTAAAAAATTTAAGGAAAAATTTGATGCCATTCAGGCAAAACATGGGCTAAAACAACCTTTAATACCTTATTTTATAAGCTCTCATCCGGGGACCACCGAAGAAGATATGGCTATTCTTGCTGCTGAAACCAAAGATCTCGGATTCAGACTGGAGCAAGTACAGGATTTTACTCCTACACCCATGACGGTGGCCACAGAAATTTATTATTCAGGAGTACATCCCTATACACTGCAACCTGTTGTCACTCCAAAAACCGCTGAAGACAAAAAAACACAAAACAACTACTTCTTCTGGTACAAACCCGAATTTAAAAACTGGATCAGACAACGTCTCCAAAAGCTTAACAGGCCTGACCTTGCTGCCCGACTGTTGGGAGAAAAAACTCATCCAAAAGAAATCAAAAAGGAAAAATCTGATACAGTACAGTTTAAACCTAAAGAAAAGGCATCTCAGAAAGAAAAGCGCGGATTTTTTGGAAAAAGGAAAAATAAGTAGCGAAACCCCTTAAAACTTAAAACCAAAAACCTCACTAAACACGATCGTCGCAGTTTGCAACTGCGATGCTGTAATTAAAGCATTTGTAATGCGAAACCTTCAATCTTGACATTTCCGATTATTTTTTGATTGTTGATTATGAATTAAAAATTCATAAAATATTGGATCGCAGTTACAAACTGCGACCATCAAATTAATAAAATCCGCTGATCGTCGCAGTTTGCAACTGCGATGCTGTATTTAAAGCATTTGAAATGCGAAACCTTGACTCCTGACAATTCCTATAATTATTTGATGGTTGATTATGAATTAAAAATTCATAAAATATTGGATCGCAGTTGCAAACTGCGACCAACAATGCCACTATTCTGATCGTCGCAGTTTGTAACTGCGATGCTTTAATTAAAGTATTTGAAATGCGAAACCTTCAATCTTGACAATTCCTATACTTTTTTGATGGTTGGTTATGAATTAAAAATTCGTAACATATTGGATCGCAGTTACAAACTGCGACCAACAATACTTCAAATCTGATCGTCGCTGTTTGCAACTGCGATGCTGTATTTAAAGCATTTGAAATGCTAAAACGAAAAGTGATAAAATAAAAAGTATTAATTTTACAAAATTATTTTTAACGCATATTTTTTTATTAATAAATGCACGGATACAAAATAATTAACCAGAATGCTTTGCATTTTGTCACAATGACTGTGGTAGGTTGGATTGATGTCTTTACAAGAGAAGAGTATCGAAAGGTTATTTTGGATAGTTTAGCCTATTGTCAAAAAGAAAAAGGGCTAGTAGTGAATGCATATGTTATAATGAGCAACCACATACACCTTATTTGCTACGCCAGAGAACCATTTTTGTTGTCAGAAGTTTTAAGAGATTTTAAAAAATTTACATCAAAGTCAATATTTACTGCAATTCAAGCAAATAACAATGAGAGCAGAAAAGAATGGATGTTACATTTGTTTTCATATTATGCCAAATACAATAAGAATAATAAATCATTCCAATTTTGGCAACAAGGTAACCATCCTGTGGAAATTGAAAGTCCGAAATGGATAAATCAAAAACTTGCATATATCCATTTAAATCCGGTAAGAAATGGTCTTGTGGCCAATGCAGAAGATTACCTTTATAGTAGTGCCGGAGCATATATAGGAAAGGAAAGTTACATCGACATTGAAATGATAGAATTGGATAACACTATAGGTTATGTTGATGGTTAATTATGAATTAAAATTCGTAAAATATTGGATCGCAGTTGCAAACTGCGACCAACAATACTGCACACCTGATCGTCGCAGTTTGCAACTGCGATGCTGTAATTTAGTTCTACTTTGTCACCTTCAAAAATCAAAGTCATTTACACTTTCATCAAAATGTAATGGACCCGGTAAATGTATTGGTTATTTTGGGTCATAACTGTTGGGTTAACCCAACAGTTTCCAATCAACCAGAAAGTCCGGATAATTTAACAAAGTAGAATTAGTGCATTTGTAATGCGAAAAACCACCTAATTTTAAAAATGCGAAAAACTATAACCCAATCAAAACCGAAACGCAAAAACTTCACTAAACACCAAACTCAGGTCTTTTGCTACTGTATCCCAGTCCAAAATTTGCCCTGTCTCTGCTGAAAGAGAAGTTACAGTTTTATCTTCATCTACGATGCCACAAGGTATGATTTTGTTATAGTAAGACAGGTCCGTATTTACATTAAATGCAAAGCCATGCATACTTACCCATCTGGACAAATGGACACCAATAGCACAAATTTTTCTGTATTTGGCCGATGTTTTATCAGGAGGTAACCATACACCGGTGTATTTGGGAAGCCTCATGCCTTCAAGGCCCCATGAAGACATATACCTGATGATTGCTTCTTCGATGTTTCTGACAAAAAGGTGTACATCGGTCGTAAATTCTTCTAAGTCCATGATGAGGTATCCTGTGATTTGTCCGGGACCATGATAGGTAATATCTCCACCTCGGTTGATTTTAAAAAATTCAATATTTTCATTTTTGATTTCGTCTTCAGAAAGCAATAAATGATCCATACTTCCACTTTTTCCTAGAGTATACACATGATGGTGCTCACAAAAAATAAGTTGATGGTCCTGAAAAATTGATTTTTTATCAGATTCCGGAAGATTTCGTTGTTGCAATTTTTGGTGTATAAGTTGCTGATGAAAAGCAGTCTGCATATCCCAAACTTCCTGATAGTTTTTGTTTTTTATAATTGTAAAAGTGACTTTTGGTTGCATTTGTTCCGATTCTTTACTATAGCAATATTGATTTAAGAACTGCTAATTTATAGATAATTAGTCTAAAATGTATTCTAAGTACTTGATTTAGAACATAAATAACTCTATATTTGTTACTTTGTTTTTAGTATACTTAAAGTAAATTTGATTACTAAAATTTAGAATATTAATTGACACACATTTTTAATGAATTAAAATCAAAATTTTTCGTAATTTATACCAAACAGAAAATTGATTGCGAAAATTTATAATCATAATTATTTAATTTACAATACATTATGATTCAAAATTTTCTTAGAATATTTTCTGTTCAACTATAATTTCTTTTGACTATAAATATGCCCCAACCTCATTAATTAATTTAAAGCCTTTTTTAAAAAATGAAATCAAGCATAATCTTTTCTATATTTTTTACTGTTGTTTTTCTGAGCAATGCAGCAGGTCAAAAATCCATACATGATTTTACTGTGACGGATTCACATGGCAAAACGCACAATCTATACAATGATTATTTGAGTAAAGATGCCGTCGTGGTGATCAAATTTTTCTTTACTTCTTGTCCTCCATGTATCGCCAATGCTCCACTGTGGCAACAAAAATACGTAGACCTGGGTTCAGGCACCAAAAAGGTAGAGTTTTTTAGTGTTTCAACATTGACTTCTGACAGTAATGCAGGAGTGGCTGCGTTTGAATCACAATATAAACAGACAATGAAAGGTGTAGGCAATGATGGAAATGCCAAACAAATTACAGACCCTTTCAGGAATGGAACGTATGGTTCATGGTGGGGAACCCCATCTTTTGTGGTAATTGCACCGGACAAATCATTTACTTATCCGGTATTTTTTAGTGACCTGGATGCTGCCATTACCGAAGCCAAATCAAAAACATCTGTGGTGACCATTCCACCTACCACTGTTAGCTTAAATCTTCCAAGTACTAATGTTGATATCCCTCAAGGCCATGTAAAATTTTTTATTAAACCTAAAAACGCATCAACCCCTAAAATTGAAATTCTAAAAAATAATGCAGGCAAATATTCGTTTGCTTATCCTTCCGCTGAATACCCTGAGTTGACTGAACCCGAAGTCATCATGGAAAGCCATGGACCTGTTTATACCAATGTCATTACTGCATTTGATCTGGTGACAATCCAAAAACATATACTTGGTATTACAGAATTGAGTGATGCTTACAAACTGATAGCAGCGGATGTAAACTCCGATGGCAAAATCACCGCTTTTGATTTGGTAACAATAAGAAAAGTAATTTTGGGTATTATTGAGACTTTTCCTAACAATACTCCATCCTACAAATCCATTCCAGAAAAATTGAGCCTGATACCCAAGCCCGGTACTGAGGTACCCCTTGAATTCACAGTTTTCAAAATGGGAAATGTGAATTAAGAGTATGTTTAAAATTTTTCTTAGTTGTAAATCAAGAGATTATGGTTCTGGCAATAAAATAATCAACGCATTTAGCGAGCTAAATAAGGCGATTATTTTGAAGTCAGGTTCATAATACATTGATTTTAAGGCAATAAAAAATTTAAACATACTCTAAACATACTTAAAAATTCAAAGCGGCAAATTGTTTTAAATCCTCCATATAAGCAGTCAAAGCGATTTTGGTATTTTCTTCAATTTCACCTTTTTCGTTGATGTCTTTTTCTACAGAAGACACCGTTAGTCTATTGGGCATTACGATCATATTGAGATAGTTAAATATACCTGTAAGGTGTTCCATACCTCTGAAATTGCCGGCCCTGCCGCTTGCCACCCCTATCAGTGAGACTTTTTTTCCTGAAAATGTTTTGTTATAGTCTTTTACAGACAAGGCATCAATAAACAGTTTTAGAATACCCGGGAAACTTCCGTTATACTCAGGGCTCACTACCAACCAAAGAGGGGATGGTATCAGATACTTTTGTTGAAGTTCAGTAATGCCGGGATGCTGACTGTCTTTGTTGTATCCTGAATCACTTAAGTATTCAAAGTCTATTTCTGACAAATCCACAAGTTTGCATTCGATTCCAGCCTTGGTCAGTGAGTCGTGACACCATCTGGCTATTATTGATGTTTTACTATTTGGCCTGTCAGTTCCCGAAATTATTGAAATCATAGACTATTTTACTTCCCAAACATGTTTATAGCTGCATTGTTTAAGGAAATCGTTCTTTCAGAATAAATTCTATACTAAGACTAACAATACTCCGATAACAAATTTAAGCTGCGACTTTCCCAAAATCTAATATTTTGCGTTTTAATTCATTATTTTTTTGCAACTCTGGTTCAATACCATAGTTGATAAATATTCTTTCCAGCAGAAATTGATTAAATAACTCTGTTTTGATATCTTGAATGGAGCAACTGCAGGGCTGATCTTTTTCTATGCCTTGCCGTATGATTGCTTTAGCTACATTGACTGCCGTCATGGCATAATTTACATGATTATGGATTTTCTCCACTGACCTTGCCTGACAGTTGTCCAATCCGGTAAACTGTTTACCGTCTCTGAATATAAATTCCATTTGAAATCTGGCTTTGTAATATCTGACTATGTCGATGGAATCCCTAGACGTGTTGGTGCTAAAATAAAGAATGGTGTTTGTAACTTCACCTTTCTCATTTAAATATTCTGTATAGGCCACTTTGATATTTATCTTTAGACTTATGGAATACACCACTGCTTCGTATATAACCTTGCTCCCATCATCAACTGTCTTTTTGAATACACTCTTATCTATATTTTTGAGATATACTTTGCATGAGTATTTCTTAGGGCGACCTCTTCCTTCCATCTTCGGACCATTGTAAAGATACTTTAAGTTTGCATCGGGGCGTA
Organism: Saprospiraceae bacterium; assembly: GCA_016713025.1. Classification (NCBI taxonomy): domain Bacteria; kingdom Pseudomonadati; phylum Bacteroidota; class Saprospiria; order Saprospirales; family Saprospiraceae; species Saprospiraceae bacterium. Next base: position 2,555,618 of record JADJPZ010000004.1, read on the forward strand.
ATCTACAGATCACTTCTAACCCCAATTTGGTCATTGATCCTACAAATTTTTGTTTGTTAAACCAACCATCTACTACTAGGATTTCACTATGTTTCTTTATTGTATTAATCCTTTCGACAAATATCTTACAATAGTGTTTGATCAGACCAGTTTCTGCATCTTCTTTCTTCACCGGTGGTGTCTGTACGGCATCAAGATGATAGGCTGTATTTTGCTTGACATCTATGATGGCCAAGCATCCAAATTCCATACCTCGCTTGATCATGCCTGCTACACCAGAGTAAAAATAGCCTACATTAGGTGTATGTTTCCCACTCTTTGAAAGATATGAAGGATCAAACCCCACTATCAATTCATCGCCACATTGTTGGGTGATAAATAAAGAATTGATTGATACAAAATCAAATGCCTTCTTGAACATGTTGCGAAACCTCACTTCAGGCGACGAACTATATCTTCCCATCTGAGTAAAATTGATTTTTCCTTTGATGGTAAGAAATAACATGGTTACTTCCATAAAAAATACTTTCTGCCATTTGTTGATGCCAACCATTTTATCTAATATTGTACCTATAAGGCTTTTGCCGGAAGTAAATGCGTCTTGTGTAATCATTTTTGTGAGAGATTGTGATTACAGGTTGGCTCAAGGGCCAATTTACGCATTTACTTTTTATATATATTTTTTATCCTAATGTATTTTAAAAGTTATCGGAGTATTGAGACTAACTCATTAAATGTTAATCTATTATTAACTATTTTTATTAGACGAAACGTCAGAATTTGCCTTTAAAGTTGTACTTTTGCGGGCTGAATCAGAGTGTAGTTTGGGTAGGTTTTTTATAAAAATGTTTGTAAAATATTTCTTATAATCCTTATAATCAATGTACTAAATATTCATATTATTTTTGCTATGTTGATTTTTTGACTTAGTTTTATTGAACAAGTATGATCTATCAAGCCTCTTATCGTACATCTAATCAGCATTATTGACTTTAAAAATAATTGAGAATGAAACTTACATATTTCGGACATTCCACATTTCTGATTCACACAGGCGGAAAGTCACTTGTATTCGATCCATTTATCAGCCCCAATCCTTTGGCAACAGCCTTTCAGGTCAATGATATCAAAGCAGATTATATACTTTTGTCACACGGGCATGGGGATCATGTCGCTGATGCTGAGTCGATTGCAAAAAATAATGACGCCACCATAGTATCCAATTATGAAATCGTAACCTGGTACGAAGGTAAAGGTCTCAAAGGCCATCCTATGAATCATGGCGGGAAATGGAAGTTTGATTTTGGTACAGTTAAATATGTCAATGCAGTCCACTCCAGTGTGCTGCCTGACGGCACATATGGAGGCAATCCAGGAGGATTTGTGGTTTGGAATGAAGAGAAGTGTTTTTATTTTGCCGGAGATAGTGCACTGACGTGGGATATGAAATTGATACCAATGACATGTCCTCAACTGGATTTTGCGATATTGCCGATAGGTGACAATTTTACTATGGGATATGCAGATGCTGTCCATGCCGCACAATTCATCCAATGTGACAAGATCATTGCTTGTCATTTTGATACTTTCGGATACATCAGGATGGATCATCAGGCAGCCATTGATGAATTCCGAAATGCCGGCAAAGAACTGATCTTATTACAACCCGGACAATCGATAGAACTTTAAAAGAATAACACAAATGGGAAAAGTCATTGCAATTGCCAATCAAAAAGGAGGTGTAGGTAAAACCACCACAGCCATTAATCTTGCAGCAGCCATTGCCATACTCGAAAAGAGAGTATTGCTGATAGACGCTGATCCTCAGGCCAATGCCACTTCCGGCCTGGGTGTAAAGTCAGACGAAATATCAGCGACTATTTATGATTGTCTCGTGGATGGAACTCATCCCGCAGATGCTATTGTCAAAACCAATACTCCGAATCTAGATCTCCTGCCTTCATCTATAGACCTGGTAGGTGCTGAAATTGAATTAGTGTCTGTCTCCTCCAGAGAATACAGGATGAAGGATGTGGTCGCAAAAGTTCAGGATAAATATGATTATATATTTATAGATTGTCTTCCTTCACTTGGTCTGATCACGCTCAATGCACTTGTGGCAGCTGATAGTGTGATCGTGCCGGTACAATGTGAGTTTTTCTCCCTTGAAGGATTCGGAAAACTAAAAGATACGATCAATCTGGTTCAACAGTCGCTCAATCCCAAACTTGAAGTGGAAGGAGTTGTACTTTCCATGTATGATCAGCGACTACGAATGGCCAACATGGTTCTCGAAGAAATAAGACATATCATTTCTGACAGGATTTTTGAAACCATCATACACCGCAATAGCAAGATAGGAGAGGCACCGTCTTTGGGTCAGCCTGTGATCATCTACGACGCTACCAGCAAAGGGGCTATCAATTTCCTGAATCTGGCCAATGAATTTATGGCATTGAATCAGTCAGACATCTTAAAACCTGTCAGATAATGAATAAAAAAAATGAAGTCTCAAAGGGGCTGAGATCGCTGCTTTCAAACATAGAAAAGACTAATAATCCCGCTGAAAGAAGTCAACTGGTCAAAGAGTTGACAGGTTCGGTGGCTACCATCAGTCCGGAACTCATCGAAGTAAATCCTTTTCAGGTAAGGACAGAGTTTGACAACGAACAACTCCTCGAACTGGCGCAGTCCATCAAGACATCCGGACTGATTCAACCCATTACCGTAAGATCTGTAGGTGGGAATAAGTACCAGCTTATCTCGGGTGAGAGACGATTGCGAGCTGCAAAAATGGCTGGTATTAAAGAAATTCCCGCATATATCAGGGTTGCCAATGATCAGGAAATGCTGGAAATGGCACTTGTGGAAAACATACAAAGGGCTGACCTGAACGCACTTGAAATTGCAATATCCTACCAGCGTCTCATGGATGAATGTAGTATCACTCATGAACAGCTTTCTGACCGTGTAGGCAAAAACCGAAGTACAGTAACCAATTATGTAAGATTACTGAAGCTTCCGGCCCAAATACAGGCATCAGTCAAGAATGGAGAACTGAGCATGGGTCATGCAAGAGCACTGGCAGGAATAGATAATCTGGCATTGCAACTCAGAGTATTTAAAGAGACGACCCAACAAAGTCTTTCGGTCAGAGCCCTCGAACAATTGATAAAATATCACCAGCTGCCCAACCCTAAAACAGATTTACATAAAACAAAACAAATCAACCCCGAAATAATAAAAATAAGGGATGAATTCAGAAGGGCATTTGGAGCCAATGTAGATATAAAAAGAGATAGTATGGGGAAAGGGACAATTATGCTTCCTTTTAACTCCGATGACGAATTCAACCATCTTGTAGATATATTACGGCACGAAAAAGTATAATCAAATGGATGCTGTCACTCACCTGATATGGTTACACATTACTTATTGATATGAACAGAATATGTGGCCTGATTTTAATACTTCTCATGTTTCTGGTATCAGATTCATTGTCAGGACAATTCAGCGATAGGGCCAATCCTTTTCCCGGAGCTGGTGCTGAACCGGATACGTCTTTCAATGAGGCAGACACCATTGTCAATAAAGGTGGTTTTTTTTCTATTTTCAAAGGGAAACCAGGCAAGGCTGCATTATATTCGCTAATTGTTCCGGGAGGTGGGCAGGTGTATAATAAAAAGTGGTGGAAAGTACCATTGGCTATCGCTCTCGATGGAGGAGCTACAGGCTGGCTGATATACACAAGACAGAGTTTTAAAAGTTCACAGGATGCCTATCTGAAAGCTGTAACTGATGGTGGATCTAATACATCCAGATTGAAACAACAAAGGGATTTTTTTCGCAAACAGAGCGAATATGCATGGATTTATCTGATTGGCGCTCACATCATTACTGTGGCAGATGCGTTTGTTGACAGGCATATGATGACGTTTGATGTGAGTGATGACCTTACCTTACATAGATATGATCTTTACCGAATGGAAAACCCAGCATCCGTCAGGGTCGGATTTGTTTTTAATCTGGACCATTCATCTGGAAGTCGTACTCCAAGGTTTGCATTTTCTTTAAGGTGATGCAATCCAGTTTAGACTCAATGTCGTTTAGTTAAGACATCTTTATGAAGCCTTTCCCTTGTAAAGGAAAGATTTAGATAGGGTAAAAACAAAGAAAAACTCCTTAACTAAACGACATTGAGTTTAGACTTTATAAATATATCAACAGGTACAAGAACTCCAAAACAACTGCTTTATGAAACACAAAAAACGCCTTTCCAAGACAGGATTACCTCCGGGCACCCATGTGTACACCGGTAAAAATGTGGATGAAGTATCTCAGATTGAGCTGTTTTCTTACAATAAAACCAGATGTGTCCAAAAAAAATTGAATCATACGATTCCTTACACATTTGATCCGGAACTCAATCACTGGATCAATATTTATGGAGTACATGATGTAGCAGTGATCAAGACATATTGTGACCTGATAGGTGTGCATCATCTTTTCCAGGAAGACATTATGAATGTATTTCAACGGCCAAAAGTGGAGGAAGAAGATGATTATATTTTTACAGCACTCAAAGCATTTGATTGGAAAACTCAGGCCAACGAACTCGAAGATGAGCAGATTTCGATTATTTTGTCCAGAAATATGGTGATCACTTTTCAGGAAAAACCCGGCGATCATTTTGACATGGTAAGAGAAAGGCTGATGACAGATGGCTCAGTCGTCAGAGAAAGGAATATAGACTACCTTTTTTACAGATTGCTGGATATAACAGTTGATGTGTATTTCGATTTGCTCGAAAAAATGGGGGACTATCTGGAATCTACGGAAGATTTGATACTCAATCAACCTGAAAATGGCATTCTAAGCAGAGTTCAATCCAACAAAAAGGATATCATGCAGATGCGTAAAATGATTTACCCGATGAGAGATCTTGTGGCCAAATTAGTTACATCTGAACATCCGCTGATCGAACCAAAAACCAAAAAATATCTTCGCGACATTCAGGACCATACCATCCAGATCATGGAGACATTAGAGACATACAGAGACATCAATTATAGTCTGAAAGATCTGTATCTCAATGCTATGAGCCACGAGATGAACCGAATCATGAAAATCCTGACCATCATCTCTACATTTTTTATTCCTCTTACGTTTATCGTAGGGGTTTATGGTATGAATTTTAAATTTATGCCGGAATTGCACTGGCAGCATGGGTATTATCTCATATGGGGCATCATGCTCACTATTGTAGTTGTCCTTTCAATATGGTTTAAGAGAAAAGGCTGGTTTTGATCTCTGAGTGGTTGCTGGACTAAATATCAAAAAGCCTATAATTAACCCAAATTTTTAAAATGAATAATCACATAAAAGGAGCCATACTTGCATTTATTGGTGCAGTGATGTTTGCAGGTAAGGCTGTGATTATCAAGTGGATTTATATGCATTATGATGGATTGTCAGCATTGCCACTCCTTGCACTTCGCATGATTTTTTCTTTACCATTTTACATAGTGGTGTTGTGGTTTAGCAGTTCAGGTATCACATATCAACTTTCTAAAAAGGATTATTATTACATTGTTGGTTTGGGCATCATCGGGTATTATCTGGCCTCATATTTTGATTTTAAAGGATTGGAATATATTACCGCTACCCTTGAACGGCTTATTTTATTTATCTACCCGACATTGGTAGTGCTCATATCAGCTTTATTTCTTCGAAAAAAAATCACTCCGATTCAAGTAGTAGCAATAGTGATTACCTATGTTGGTATCGGGATCACCTTCGTTCCTGAACTGGAGCTGGATCACCAAAATAATGTCATCGCAGGCAGCATATTTATATTTTTAAGTGCTTTGACTTATGCGGTTTATCTCATTGGCAGCGGAGAGCTTGTCAGGAAAATCGGGTCTCAGCGTTTGACTTCATTGGTGTTGATCGTTTCCTGTATCACGGTTTTGATCCATTATTATGTCGAAGACGGTCGTACTTTATTGGGATTTGATATGATGGTGTATGTTTTATGTCTTATTATGGCCATATTCTGTACAGTTATCCCTACTTTTATGGTAGCAGAAGGGATCAAACTCATAGGTGCCGGCAATGCTGCCATTATCTCTACTGTCGGTCCGCTGGCCACTATTATCATGGCCACACAAATTCTTGGAGAGCCTTTCAACTTATGGCATGCTGCAGGCACAGTTCTCATTTTGTTCGGTGTATTTTGGGTGTCAAAAAAATGATGATCTGATACATGACGAAATATCGTCAAAAGAAACCCGCTGGACGAAACGCATTTCATAGATTATAATCATAGTTAATTTTCAAAACATTATGAGTTGTATTTTTTGCTTAATATTTTCTTTTCACAATATAATCAAAACTCTTATAGTCATGAACATTTATGACCGTAATTGTTGGATAAAACTGGGAAACATTGTCTGCATACTGACATCATAATTAAGTATTCTAAAGGCATGTGGACCATTATCTTTAGAATAATAGAAGATGATTAAAGTATGTTTATAATTTTCTAAACTTTAAGGCAATAAAAATGGTATCAAACACTAATACTCGTTGATAAAAAACAAAAAAGGCACCCCGATGAGAGATGCCTTTTTATTAAAACTATAATATTACTTATATTATTTTGTACCTTCTGCCTTCTTTGATGCACAAGATTTTGCACCATCTTTTTTGCAGCATGCTTTACCTTCACTTTTTCCAGCACAAGCTTTGGTTTCCACTTTCACACCATTTACATCTTTTTCCATACTTGCAGAAGCAACTTTAGTAAAAGATTTTTTCTCTGCATCAAATTGTACTTCTTCCCAGCTAATTTTACCTGAAGTAGCACACTCTGATTTTTGATAGTAAGAAGTTGCACCTGATATTTCACAAGTTCTTTTTGTGATAGCTCCTTTGGAAGATTTCATAACTTCATCGGCTTCCATTACCACACTGGCAACTTTCGTTTGGTTATCGGCAGTAGACACAGATGCAGTTTTTTTAGAAGCGCAACAAGCTTTTCCTGTAGATGCTGATTTATTACATTGTGCATTGGCAGATAAAGATGCTACTAAAACAAAAGAAAACAAAAACAATAAATTCTTCATGGATTTACATTTTTTAATGATTAATTAGGTATGATTTCAAATTTAGATACAAATATAATATCTTTTTATTATTTAAATGTACTGTTATCCAGTTTTTACATAAATTTTAACATTTGCTGTGGCATCATTTCCTTAATCCTGCCGTTCAGTAAGTATCTTTTGTACACTTTATCTTCTTCTAAATTACGTTTGAGAAAGCCGGATTTAATCTTTTTTGAAATTCTTAATTTTCGTAATTTAATGATATTTTGGTAAAAATAGTTTAAAAAGTTGTAATTTTGCGCCCTTATGAATAATCTTAAATATTTTACTTGTTTTTTAATCCTGTTTTTTCTGTCTTGCAAGTCAGAGTTTGAAGCATTGAGGACAAGCAATCAGCCCGAAAAAATATATAAAGCTGCCAATAATTATTTTGATCAAAAAGAATATGATAGGGCTATAGCGTTGTATGATATCGTTGTACAGTTTTACAGAGGTAAAACAGAAGCAGAAGATTTGTTTTACAAATACGCATATGCACATTACCACATCAATGATTTTATTTTGGCATCGACCTATTTTAAAAACTTTGCCACCACCTTTACCAATAGCCCAAATAAGATAGAAGCCGACTATATGGCTTCATACTCCAATTACAGAATGTCTCCAAACTTCAAACTGGATCAATCGTATACTGAAAAAGCGATCACAGGTTTCGAACAGTTTATCAACCTTTATCCCGGAACCGAGCGCGCCGAGGCAGCCAATAGGTTGATAGACGAAATGCGAAAAAAACTGGAGCAAAAGTCATATGAGCAAGGTCATCTGTACTATAAAATTGGTCAATATCAGGCAGCAATGGTAGCCTTCCAAAGTACTTTAAAGGATTTTCCGGAATCTAAAAAAGTAGAAGAAATAAGATTTTTGATCTTGGAATCAAGTTTTATTCTTGCGACTAACAGTATTTTTGAAAAAAAAGAAGAGAGGTATAGCGAGACATTGGAGCATTATAACACATTTTTCAAAAAACACCCGGGTTCCAAAAACTAAAAGAAGCACAACAAATAGAAAAAGAAACATTAGACGAATTAAAAAAATTGAAAATATGACAACGGATATTAAATCAAAGGTGCAAGGTTTAGACCCTAATATCAAACCAAGAGATATAAAAGGTCTGGCAGCCCAAACCACTAGTGTGTATGAATCTATAGCCGTGATTACAAAAAGGGCAGAGCAGATTTCTATTGAGATGAAGAATGAATTGCATTCCAAGCTGGATGAATTTGCAAGTACTTCAGAGACAATTGAAGAAATTCTGGAGAATAAAGAACAGATTGAAATAAGTAAGTTTTATGAAAGGCTTCCTAATCCGGCCATCATAGCAACGGAAGAATTTTTGCGTGACCACCTTGAGTTTGGGTATAGCGAAAAAAGAGGGCATACTGAAGAATAATTATATTCACTATGCTGCAGGGTAAAAAAATACTGTTAGGAATTACAGGCAGTATTGCTGCTTATAAATCTGCGATATTATGCCGATTATTGATAAAAGAAGGGTGTGAAGTTAAGGTCGTAATGACTCATGCAGCTAGGAGTTTTATTTCACCGCTTACACTCTCTACACTTAGCGGGCATTCTGTAGGTATAGATATCAATGACGGAGAGACATGGAATAATCATGTCGAACTGGGTATATGGGCAGATATTTTACTGATAGCTCCATGTACTGCAACCACAATATCCAAAACAGCTCATGGTCTTGCTGATAATTTTCTTGCTGCCTGTTATCTTTCTGCCAAATGTCCGGTGGTGTTTGCTCCTGCCATGGACTTGGATATGTGGCAACATCCTTCCACTATTGGTAATCTAAAGAAACTTCAGGAATATGGTAACCACATTATTCCTGTGGGAAATGGTTTTCTGGCAAGCGGTCTACACGGAGAAGGGCGCATGGCCGAACCTGAAGAAATTGTTCAATATATCACAAAATATTTTACGGTAAAGCATGATTTAGCTCATAAAAAAATACTTATCACAGCTGGCCCAACTTTTGAAGCTTTAGATCCTGTGCGCTTCATTGGAAACAGAAGCAGCGGTAAAATGGGGTATGCTATCGCTGAACAATGTGCTCAGAGAGGAGCTAAAGTTACCATAATATCCGGACCTGTTCAATTAAGTACTCGAACCTTGGGTATAGATATTGTAAACATAGAGTCCGCAAACCAAATGCACCTTGCTGCCAGTGAAAGGTTTGATGATGCTGACATTATAATTCTGGCTGCAGCAGTAGCAGATTACACACCGGTCATCGTGGCTAATCAAAAAATAAAAAAGACAGAACAACAGTTTTCTATTGAATTGAAAAGAACTGTCGATATTGCAGCAGATTTTGGTAAAAGAAAAATTAAAGACAAGCTTTTAGTCGGATTCGCATTGGAAACAAATAATGAAATTGAAAACGCAACTAAAAAATTACATACCAAAAACCTCGATATTATCGTTCTAAATACACTCAATGATGCTGGAGCTGGTTTTCAGCATGATACCAACAGAATTACAATATTGGACCGAAAAGGAAACAACAATACCTATCCATTAAAAAGTAAGTCTGATGTTGCGTCTGACATCGTTGATTATATTGTGAATTACTTGAATCTTGATCAATGAAACTAAGAATTTTTTTTACTGGTTTGTTTTTTTCTGCGTTTTTTAGCATGCTTTTAGCCCAGGAGCTGAATTTCAATGTAAATGTAATAACACAGGCATCACTGAAATCACTTAATTCTGATGCATCCTTATTTAAAGATTTGGAAAAAAATCTTACAGAATTTATCAATACTACCAAATGGGGCGAAGATGAGTTTCAACAACATGAAAAAATCAGAGGCTCATTGCAATTAACAATCACTGAAGAAGTACAACCAACTATTTTTAAAGCAGAGATAGTCTTTCAGTCTGAAAGACCCGTATTTAATTCAACTTATTCAAGCCCAATGATTTCCGTTATTGACAAAAATGTAACTTTTGCATTTAACGGCTTAAACCCAATTTTGAAAACTACTAACACATTTTATGATAACCTGTCAGCAATTGTAAGTTTTTATGCATATTATGCATTGGGTGTAGATTATGACTCGTTCAGGATTAATGGCGGAGAGCCCTATTTTCAGCGATGTATGGATGTGATTACTTCTTTGCCGGCTAACTATACCAACGATGAAGGTTGGAAAAATGATGGTGCAGGCCGACGCAACAGGTATTGGTTGACTGAAAATGTATTAAATCCTAGATTGAGACAATTCAGACAGGCATATTACGAATATCACAGATTGAGCTTAGATAAGATGTTTGACGAACCAGATAAAAGCAGGGCAATATTACTAAGTGCTATCACATCAATGGGGCAGGCCAATATTGATTATCCAAATACTTACCTGATGCAGATGTTTAGCGATACAAAAAAAGATGAGATCGTCGAAATATTTAAGATTGGGGACAAAGGACAGAAAACAAAAGTAAAAACTATTATGGTTGGTATTGATCCAAGCAGGTCGGATAAATATAATATACTAAATTAGTACTGGTTTTATTTCAAATAGATTATATGTTTTGTCCGAAATATAAGGTACACAGCACATAAAGGTGTTATTTTTTACAATTATTGTAATTCATGTTAAAGTGTTAAAAATAGCAATTTTTGCATCCGGTGGAGGGAGTAATGCAAAAAAAATCATAGAGTATTTTAAGAACCACCACGTAATCAGTGTTGAGCTGATTGTGACCAATAACACAACTTCTGGTGTCATCAGTATTGCTGAAAAAAATAATATTCCAGTTTTGGTAATCAAAAAATCCGATTTAAGTGATGTTGATATTCTTTTTGAGAAGCTCCAGGTTTTTCAAATCAAGTACATTATACTGGCAGGTTTTCTGTTATTGATTCCCAAAATACTTATTGTATCTTTTCCGGGAAGAATTTTGAATATACATCCATCACTATTGCCTAAATATGGCGGTAAAGGAATGTATGGGCATCATGTACATGAAAAAGTCAAATCCAACCGAGAGAACGAAACTGGAATGACTGTGCACCTTGTGAACGAAAAGTTTGATGACGGAAAGATATTATTTCAGGAAAAATGTAACATAACCCCCGAAATGACATCTGAAGAGATAGCGACTGAAGTGCTGAAATTGGAACATAAAAATTACAGCAGAATTATTGAAGATTATATCATCAAGCATGAATCCTAAGCCTACAGAATAATATTCTGTATATTATTATTTAACTTGTGTTAATTATTGTTAATTACTGTTAAATGGGTATGATTTAGCATTTTATACTGTAATTTTGTGCCGTACTTATATAACAAGAATTTAAATCAGACTACTTTTTCAAAACATTAAAATTAAATAAAATGGGAATTATTAAAAATTATCAATCTAAAGGCAGCTGTAAAGTAACTTTTTCGCATCCGGTAAGTGCAGTTGCGGGAGCTAAGTCAGTACATGTTTTAGGTGACTTCAATAACTGGGACATAAACATTGCCGCAAAAATGAAGAAAGGTAAAGATGAGTTCAGCACAGTCATTGAGATAAATGCGGGCAAAACGTATGAATTCAGATACCTTATTGACAGTACTGAATGGGATAATGATTTTGCGGCTGACGGTTATGTACCATCTCCTTATGCAGGCATCAACAATAGTATAGTTATACTAGATCATGTCTTAAAAACAGCCGAACCTAAACCTAAATCTGCTAAACCTGCTGGAACAAAATCTGCAAAAACTGTAGCATCTGCACCTAAGGCTGTAAAAGTTGAAGAAAAGAAAGCTGCAAAACCTGCACCGGCAAAAGCAAAGCTGGAAACGCCTACAAAACCAGTAGCAGATAAAAAAGTAAAACCCGCCGTAAATGTTGCAAAAGATGACCTTAAAAAAATTGAAGGTATTGGTCCTAAAATCGCTGAAATTCTTAGTGGTAAAGGAATAGTAACCTTCTCCGATCTTGCAAAAACTAAGGCTGAAAATATTAAAAAAATACTTGAAGTAGCAGGACCTAAATTTAATGTTCATGAACCGTCTACATGGCCGGCACAAGCGGCGTTAGCGGCTAAAGGGAAATGGGATGAGTTGAAAAAACTTCAGGATGAGCTAAATGCAGGCAAGTCTAAAAAGTAATACTGTATAAATTACTCAAATTTGATTCCACATTCTGACTCATCGGAATGTGGATTTTTTTTTTGGAATAATCATTATTATTTTGAATTTCTGCTGGCTTAGGTATGTTTAAATTTTTATAGTTGAGCTAAAGCGAGGAAATTATTTTTGAACAAGATGACTGAATGGTCTAGTCTGGAACACATTATTGAGTAAAATAATTTACTCAATAATGTATTGCACTGAGTGTAGCCAAAGCGCTGGAATGAGTTAAGTCGAAGTATGAAGGGTTGATCGGGAGAGTAACATCCCGTAAGCTCAAGCATAGCATGACGCAGTATGGCGACAAGTATAACGCTGGTTAAAATTAAATTTGCCGCCTGGAGCCAAAGGATAAAAGTTTATACATACCTTACAACATCATAGTTTGATTTTTCAAATCATACATTTGTCAAGTACTAAAAGGGGAGTGTAAGAAAGATTGTGTAAACTAGTATCAAGGAGTTAGGCTTCCATCTGTGGGGGGTACCCCCCACAGATGGAAAATTTTTTAATATGTTTGTGCGACCAAGTACAGACACATTTTTTAACCTAACAAATTTAATAGTTATGCAAAGTAACAAATTTAATCTTAATCTCTCTGAATTTCTTCAGGATGTCAAGTCTCTTAATGATTTTGACAATGTTATGAATGGCCTTTACAAAGATGGCATTCAAGAACTTTTAAAAGCTGAACTAAGTCATCATTTAGGCTATTCAAAACACTCGCCCGATGGGATTAATTCAGGTAATTCCCGGAATGGGTCTTATAAGAAAAAGATACGCACTACACAAGGACAGGTAGAGTTGGATATTCCACGGGATCGTAACGGTGAATTTGAGCCTATCATTGTTCCCAAGGGCCAAACTACCACTGAGAAAGTAGAATCTGTCATTACATCTCTTTACAGCAGAGGTATGAGCACCGATGACATAACAGCTCAAATTCAGGAAATTTATGGCTTAGACGTTTCTAAAACCTTTGTTTCAGATATTACAAACAAAATGATTCCGGCTATCCAGGAATGGCAAAACAGACCTTTGGATAATACTTATTACATCGTTTGGATGGATTGTATTTGTTTTAAAATCCGGCAGGATAATAAAATCATCAACAAGAGTATTTATATCGTTATAGGACTGAAAACCAATGGGATCAAAGAAGTTTTGGGCATCTGGATGAGCGCCAACGAGTCTGCCGCGTTTTGGCTTTCTGTCTTAAATGAGCTCAAAGACAGGGGCGTTAAAAGATGCTCATTGCATGCACTGACAATCTTACAGGATTCACTCAGGCCATTCAAACTGCTTTCCCCGATACCGTATCCCAGCTTTGTATCGTTCATCAAATCAGAAACTCTATGAAGTTTGTCCCATGGAAAGATAGAAGGGCCTTCCTGGCTGATTTAAAAACTGTTTATGCCGCTTTAAATATGGAAACTGCTCTCATTGCTTTTGAAGCTTTTAAAGCAAAATGGGGGTCTAAATATGCCTATGCCATTAAAAGTTGGGAAGCAAACTGGTCAAATCTATCTCCCATGTTTCAGTATCCTACTAACATTCGTAAAATTATGTATACCACTAATACCATTGAAGGCCTCAACAGAGCCATCAGAAAATTTACCAAAACCAAAACACTTTTTCCAAATGATCAGGCAGCCTTGAAATCTGTATATCTTGCTATTCAGCAAATTCAAGTTAAATGGACAATGCCAATTCATAACTGGCATATTACTCATAATGAAATTTTAATTATCTTTGAGGATAATTTGATTCAGCCATAATTCTTTGAAGTTTTGTTTACACAAAATATTTTACAGCCTCACTAAAAGTGTGGATTTCTTAGCATTCAGCTACATATCACTATGTATGTAGGTTGAAGATTCTTAAAAAAATATCCATATCGCACATACCTATCTCCCCAGGTAAGAATAATACCTTCATCTCATATACCCGCTGAATTTACTCCTTAGAACTCGGGGAGTATGGGACTTAATTTTGTTTGGCAAACTCGTCCATTCTAAGTAAGCCTTATTTTCAGTTTATTCACTTCTTTAATAGTTTTTTTTTTATGGCGTTCATCAGTCGCTATGCTCGAGTCTGTCCGTCAGACCGAGACTTTGCCGCCAGCTTCTTTCCGACCTGCCGCCGACTATGAACGGTTCGAAGTCACCCATGGCTTGCCTCGCCATGCCAGAACGCTCTTGCTCTTGGCTAGTGGGTTACTTACTACTGAGCCCACAGAACTTGTGAAGCTATGCGTCAGAACTTACACATCCAAGTTATACTCCATGCTGGTCACACCAATAAAAAGGGGCTGTCTATTAAAGACAGCCCCTTTTTAGGATTGCGTTATATTCAATACTAATTAAAACCCACTGTTTTTATTACCTATAAATTTAGATGTGGATTTGACACCTTTTGAAGGAACATAACCTTCAGGTCTTGCCATTTCACTATCAGTAGGTTGACAAACTCTTATTTCTACTCTTCTATTCATATAGTGTTCTACTTCTCTTCTTGAAGAACCAACCATAGGAGTTTCTTCACCTCCATACATCAGCTTTATTCTGTTTCTGTCTAATCCATATTGTGAAACTAAATAATTCACAACATTTTCAGCCCTATTGTAAGATAGACTGCTGTTATAATTATTTGATGATCTAACATCTGTATGTCCTTGAACCGTGACACATACATCCGGACACATTTTCATTACTGTAGCAACATGATGAAGATGTCCATAAAATTCAGGTTTAATATTTGCTTTGTCAAGATCAAAATGTATCATCGGTAAAAACCATTTTCCACAATCATCACTTTTCATGGCACCGGCTTTGGCGTTTATCGCTTTATTTACATCATCCATTGTAATGCAACACTTTACATCTGCCACACCTTCTTTACTTACTACATATCCCGGAGGAGAGAATGGTTCTTTATCTTTATAATCAGCAATACCATCACCGTCACTATCCAATGCTATGCCTCTAGTATCCACTGCGGCTCCTGCAGGTGTGTCTACTTCTTTGTCCAGCATATCAATAACCCCGTCACCATCAGTATCGGTAAGGTCAAATACTGGTCTTTGTTTGAGAGAAGCTATATCGTTCATTTGAGCATCCAATGGATTTAACCAGTATAATGGCTCAGTGACTTTGTTGAAGTTACCTAAGTTGATACCTAAACGTAGATTGGTATAATGTGATATATCATTGTTATTTGTTTGATCACCTGATGTTCTGAATCTGATACCATCAAGCATGTCATTGTCAGCAGTCATTACCTGATGTTCAATACCAAGATTGATTCTTTGGCTTAGTTTTCTTGAAACACCCATAGATGCAGTAAATACTAAGTGTATATTAGTTTCATCTCCAAGTCTGAAAATACCCACTTTTTTCCAGCTTTCAGTTTCATAGGTTCCATCATATTTTGCATCAATCGCAGCCTTGATGTCTTTTCTACCTGCTTTGGTGTTTAAATCTCCAGCATTTTGTATTGATGCTAATCCGCTGTATGCTGCAGAACCATTTTTTAAATCCAGCATTGTTTTATGCGAACTTAATCCTCCCCCTACAGCCGCATACCAGTTCCATTTGTTTCTGTCCTTGTGAAAGAGTAAATTTCCAATATTCACTACTCCTTGTAAAGCCAGATAGCCATAAGAAGTTTTGTGTGCAGGAAACCATCCATCTTGGGTTCTGTAATCGTTAAATACAGGTTCAACTAAACCACCGCCTTTGCTTGAGTGTGTCCACATTTGAGGGTCTAAACCTTTGGCCTGACCATACATAAAATCAGCCCTGACAGAAAATACATAATGAATGGCCTTTCTCAGGTGCACACCAAAACCATAACCGGCAGGTAGCCTTCTGTCTACGTCTCCATCTATGAGATAGTGACCAGCGTGTATACCCAGTTCCCAGGCGTTTTTAGGCTTTGCGGAGTATGCTGTTTGACCCATTCTCCAGTTTTTGTTCTGCTCAGCGTTAACAGTCATTTCATCAGTTACCTTAGAAGCTGTTTCTTGGGCAAAAGTTGAAATTGTTGAGACTATCATTACTATAAGTAATGTAAAAATTTTGTTTGTCATAGGAAAATAATTTAAGAGTTTAGTTTATCAAGATACAAATGTACAAATAATTTTAATTTTTCAAAATAATATAAACCAAAACTTTATGGCAATTTTTATACTTTTAAAGTAAAAAATAAGATATTTTATTGGTTTCAATATATAATTGTTTCTATTGTTGTGACTTGCAGAAATTAATCAAAATAAATTATCAAAACATATCATATAGTATTTAATAAAAATATGATTTTTATTCTTTTGACTTTTTAGGGGCAGGAAATTACTTAACAAAATAATATCTAATTTTGTTTAGACTTTGTCCATTTTTATTTGTCACATCTTTTTATTAAAAAAAATTGGATTCATTTAATAAATATTGGATATTTTAGTGAACAGAAAATATTTTGAAAATAATTTATAACACAATATATTGTGAATTAAATAATTATGATTATAAATTTTAGCATTCAATTTTCAGTTTAGCATAATAATAAAATGTGACTATTATAAATTTGAGTCATTAAAAAATTTTAATAGTTGACTCCAAATGCAAATAATAATTTAGAGTATGCTTAAACTTTTATCATTTGGCTCCAAGCTACAAATTTAAACATACCTTAAGCCAAAGTTATACATTCAAACATAACTTGGGTGTTTGAGGAGAAGTAAAATTGATTTCGACACCTTCCTTCACGTATAATATTTATAGATATTCTTATACAATATTACAATTGTTTGAATTTCGATTTTCTTTCGGTACACGTCAAAATCTTCCAAATATATTTATTATTTCCAAATTTGAGTTGATTCAGAATAAAAATATTTATTTGTTGTATATCAATAGATTATGGTTCCAACATTCGCTGATTTGAGATAGATTTACGAAGCCATATGGGACACTTTATCAAAATGATCTTTTTACAATTGACTATTATTTAAACCTAAATGACAGAATAAAGGTTTGTGTTGAAGTTCTATCTGCAGTGGTAAAGTAAAATCAGTATTTTTGCATATGGAGACATCGATAAATATCAATTGGGTCGAAAGAATGAATGAGTTGGGACGGGAAAGAGTTCCTTTTCTTTTCATTCTTGATTATGAATTAAAATCTCCTCTGATTTATACTTTGGACAGTGTACCTTTCAATATACTTTTCAAATTGAATCAAATTAAAAATTATACTTTGTCAGGTACTATTTCAAAGAATTTGGAGTTTGATAAAGTACCAATTTCAGTGGATCAATATGCAGGATCTTTTAAATCCATAATGGAGGAACTGAATTATGGTAATACATTTTTAATCAACCTGACTTTTCCGACTGAAATAATGACAAACTACAATCTTCGCGAGTTATTTAATGTGTCTCATGCAAAATATAAATTATATTTCAAAGATGAGTTTATAGTATCGTCACCGGAATCATTTATACAGATTGTCGAAAATAAAATCAAAACTTTTCCTATGAAAGGTACTATTGATGCCAGTATTAAAAATGCCAGAAATATTATTATGAACGACCCTAAAGAAACAGCCGAACACTACACAATTGTTGATCTCCTCAGAAATGACCTGAGTAAGGTGGCTGATAATGTAACAGTTGAAAGATTTAGATACATTGAAGAAGTTCATACTTCCAGTAAGACTTTATATCAGGTGAGTTCTGAAATTACTGGTCAATTAGGCCCTGATTATCCTTGTAGATTGGGTGATATATTTAGGGATATTCTCCCTGCAGGTAGTATAAGTGGAGCGCCAAAAAAGAAAACGGTTGAAATAATTGAACAAAATGAAATTTGCCCACGAGGGTTTTACACTGGTATTTTTGGAATATTTGATGGTGTAAATGTAGATTCCGGCGTGATGATTCGTTATATCGAAAGTGTAAGGGATAAAATGTATTACAGAAGCGGATGTGGAATTACTCATCAAAGTGACATGCAATCAGAATATAATGAAATGAATGAAAAAGTTTATGTCCCTGTTAGTAGAAACAATTAAGTTGGACCATGGCTGTTTTATCAATGCCGACCTTCATGAACACAGGTTAAATCTTGCAAGGAAGTTTTTGTTTGGAATACTCAAGCCATTAAGTCTGGTGGGCTACCTCAGATCATTGGATGTTCCTGTTGATGGGCATTACAAATGCAGAATTATTTATGCTGAAGACATCGTTGATTATCAGATTTCTCCAAGCATAATAAGGACAATATCTACGCTCAGATTGGTGACAAATAACGATATTGTATACTCATTCAAATTTTTGAAGAGGGTTGATTTGGACGCATTATTTCTGGAAAAAGGAAATGCTGACGAAATTTTGGTGTGTAGAAATGGACTTATTACGGATGCATATTATTATAATGTTGTTTTTCAGAAAGGTGATGACTATTTCACCCCTTCATCTCCTTTGCTGGAAGGGATTCAGAGACAGTTTTTATTAAACACACAAAGGATCTCGAAAAAAAATATTAAAGCCGGTGACATTTATAAGTATGATTATATTCATTTAATCAATGCTCTGACACCTCTTCATGCTATCAAAATTTCTGTTGATCATATTATCATATAACTTCAAAGCGGAATGATATTAAATTACTAATTACTAGAAATGAAGTACCAGGTAATCAAAAGTTCTTTGTTAATATTGAAAGGATTAAGTAAGTATTTTCCTATGCTTTTTGAATTCCTACAGCCTGTATTCAAATTTATGGTGAAAAATCTGGTAGGCTATCGCAAGTGTGTAATAAAGGACAATCTTAAAAACAGCTTTTGTGAAGTTTATACGGAAGACGATAGAAATCAAATTGTTGATAAGTATTACAGTGTTATGTTTAGGTATATTAAAGAAACTATCATGATGCTTTCATTTGACCAAAAGATGCTAAGTAACTATTCAGGACTTAAGGTCAAATTTTCATATGTGAATAGTGTGATTAATGACTGAAAAACATCGCAAGATTGTTTTTTCATTGTTGAGATTGCAGACATGATAGTTGCATAACATTGTGCGCCATTTAGTGATCTAAAACATCCGGATACTTTTGCTTTATCTTACAATGTCTTAAATCTCTCTCAGCTTGGTTGTTTGTAAATGGAATCATTGGATTAAACGCAAATTCCAGTACTTGGTGCATATATTCTTCTAGCCTTAGGATTAAATTTAGTCCTTTTGATTTTTTCATCCGACCTCTTTTACCTGATCTTTTAGGTTCGGGCTCTTCTAATTTCCCTTCATTTAGTATAGTTTTATATCTCTGGAATATTTGTTGCTTTATCGACTGATTGTGATGATGGTCTTGGTGTAATAATTCATAGTAAAGTTCCTTAAATTTGTGAGCCCATCGTGATTGGTAATCAACTAATGAATCTAATTCTCTTGTTATGTGTGCTCCACACGGATTGTGTTTTGATGAACTTAGGCCAAAATAGCTCTTAAAAAAATCATGTATTAGGTTCCCTCTATATTTTTCAATCACTTCATCAAATGACTGACTTCCTCTTTGCGTGCACTCTCAAATAGGTATATTTATCTGTGCTCAATACATGCATCCAATGCAATAAAACATCTACTATTATGCCAGTCTCGTCCGCGTGCAATACGGATGATTTAAGTAAGGCTTGTTTAATTTCTTCTTCAAAGTCCTTTAAGTATGTCGAACCTTTTGTGATGAAATTAACACACTACCTTTAGATATCGGCAGACCAAATAAATCGTTTGTTAAATTTGCTACCTTCTCATAAGGAACTTTATACTCTACATTTAACATCGTACAAAATGCTTTGATCGCAGGGCCATATTGGGTCTCACTCTTTATATGCATCGGGTAGTTACCAATATTGGTTTGCTTGCAACAAGGACAGACTTTGATATGGCGCTGATGTTCTGTTATTATATGCCTTATCTCTATATCGTATTCCTGTCTTGTGTCAAAGATCTCAGAGCAAACATTTTGGAGGGTTTGACCGCATAACATTCATCAGGAACATGCGTCTTAACATAGTCAACAAAATCACTTTTGTGTAAGGTACTACCAGTGTGATTATCTTGTCCGCCTATTTTACCACCTTTCTTCCTTTGCTTTGAAGCCTTTATCTGTACGGGATCTTTGGATGGTGCCACATGACTATTGGTACTATTTAAGTTTAATCTATTCTCTAAACTTTTGATCTTCTCATCACGCAATGCTAACTCTTTCTCAAGATAAGCAACTCGCAATTGAAGCCGCTCCAATTCTTTTAATATGTCCTCTAAGGTTGCGATAACTTTGAATTTTATAGTGAAATTCTTTGTTATCATTCTCAAGTGAAGCACAAATATACATATTTCTATTTATTACATATGATTTTTTATACTTTTTACACCTGAATAGTTACGATGCTAAAATCAAAAATAATTTATCATGACCAAGATCGTTGGGAAGGATATTTCCTAAATCAAAGGAGTGTAATTGTGACTGCATCTCATTACGGAAACTGGGAGGTTAATTTGGTTGCTTTTCCGGCATTGACACGGATGAAAGTTGTGGCATTTTACAAGCCAATGTCAGGTTCTGATGTAGATAAAATAATGTTTGATGCCAGATCAAAATTTGGATTGCTCCTTTATCCGATCCAACTTACTGCCAGAGTCATGCAAGAATTAAAAATGGAAAAAGTCTTATATATTTTTTTGGGAGATCAATCACCATTAAATATGAATGGAGTCTATTGGAATTCCTTCTTGAATCAGTGTACCCCATGGTTGACAGGGGCAGAAAAACTGGCAAAAAAATACAATTATCCAGTGGTATATCTCTCTCAAAAGCCAATTATCGCAAGTGATGTATGGTATGAGTTGGAATTTCACCTTATATCCGACCATTCTGCCGACACCGAAGTAGGAGAGATTACTGAAAAATATTCAAGAATACTTGAAGCAGAAATTAAACAAAATCCTGAATATTGGCTTTGGTCACACAATCGATGGAAAAGAGCAGACCATAAATATTTGGCTGGTAACTCATCATTTGACTGAAAGTCAAAAAAATAAGGTGTATCCCATATTTGACTAAAATTGTTTAAACAGCCCTCTACCCTCATTCCTGAAGAGCTTGTCAAGCTACGCTTGAGACGTCCCACCCTTTAACTCTTAACTACCAGGATAATCCACTAAATTGGAAACTTAAAAATATAATATAGTGCAATTTTGGGATACACCCAAAATTACAAAATAGGACAGAATATTATTAATGTATCCTTAATTATGTTCAGAAAGGTTCTCCTGCGATGACTCCCAAATTATTAATATTGGTAGTTTCAGGTTAAGGCCGTCGATTTTTACTAAAGGCATTAGCTTTTCCTTAATTCCTGTCCTATAGTCAAAGTGTCAGAAAACAACATAATCCTGAGATTTATATTCCTGTTGATATTCTCTATGGAATCATTTATTAGCTTTACGATGACTTCGGCTTTGGATGGATTGATGATTTTTTCCATTTTCACTGCTACTTCCATTTCCTTTGTTGTGAGCTGGACATTTTCTGATTTTGTCATCATTCTAAATAAATATTGCCTGAAAAAGTGGAGACCATATTCAAAAAAATTCTTCTGTTCGTCTTTATCCATTTCAGAAATACCTTTTATCCATTCATTGATTTCTATGGCATCAGACTTATATGCCACACGTAGCCAGGAAATAAGCATTTCAGAATAATCCGTAGCTTCATTTTTTGCGATATTCATAGCAGCATTGATATTGCCATCTGCAAGATTGGCAAATTGTAGTGCCTGGTCCTGCTGAATTCCATATTTCTCCACCAGAAATTTGCTTATTTCATAGTTTTCATATGCTGGAATTTTAACCAATTGGCATCGACTCAAGATAGTTTGAAGTATCATGTCCTGATTTTCTGCAACTAAAATGATAAAGGTATTGTCTGTAGGTTCTTCAATGAGTTTCAAAAGTCTGTTACCTTCGTTGTGGAGGTACTCCGGCAACCACATGATCAGAATCTTATTGTCAGATTCAAAGGACATCATATTCAGTTTATGCATGATATCATTACATTCTTTGACATTGATATTGGGAAGGTTGTTGTCTGCATCAATATGTTGCAACCAATCGCTTGTATTCATATCAGGATTGGCTTTCAGAATCTCTCTCCACTTAGGAAGGAAGTCATCACTTGTTGTATCTGAGCGTTTTTTATCGCCGGATTTTACCACAGGGAAAGAAAAGTGAATGTCCGGATGGATAAATTTATGTGATTTAATACAATTTGAACATACACCACAACTATCTCCATCAACTCTCTCCTGGCATTGGATATATGATGCATATGCCAGCGCAATAGGTAGTGATCCAAATCCCTCCCTACTTAAAAATAACTGTGCGTGAGGAATTCTGCCATTATCGACTGCCTTGATTAAGCTTTTTTTGACCGATTCTTTCCCAGCAATTTCTTTGAAATACACTTAATTCAATATTTATTGTCAAATAATCCTCAATTATTACAAACAGAAAATTGATTGCTAAAATTTAAAATCATAATTATTTACTTTACAATACATTATGATATAAATTTTGTGCAGATTATTTTCTGTTCACTATAAATCTGATTTGAAGGTCAAAAATACAATAATAACATCATTTTTTGACACTTTTGCCATTATAATGGTAAGAGTATTAATATATTTTATTTCACCAGTCATCAAGAAACAACTAATTAGAGTATGTTTAAATTTTTATTGCCTTAAAATCAATGCATTATGAACCTGACTTCAAAATAGTCGCCATATTTAGTTCACCTGCCCGCCTATTAACATAGTTGTCGGCTTGCTAAATGTGTTGACTTTTTTATTGTCTGAACCATAATCTATTGATTTACAACTAAGAAAAATTTTAAACATACTCCTATTTCAGTTGTTAGCATTGCTGTCTTACTTCGATTTATAAAATATCAACACAAATTGCAAAGATGAAAGCTTCAGTCATCAGAAAAAGTCACTTTAATGCGGCACACAGATTGCATAACAAAAAGTGATCAGAAGAAAAAAATCAGGAAGTTTTCGGACTATGTAACAATGCAAACTATCATGGACACAATTATGATCTAGAGGTCAGATTGACAGGAGAAATAGATCCGGAAACAGGATACGTTTACGATATGAAACTCTTAGCTGACTTGATAAAAATAGAAATTGAAGAAAGATTCGATCATAAAAATCTAAATCTTGATGTTCCCGATTTTATCGACCTTATTCCGAGTGCTGAAAATATAGCAGTAGTGATTTACAATATCCTGCGCCGGAAAATTGAAACCGCATTGGATTTGTCGATCAAATTGTGGGAAACACCCAGAAATTGTGTAGAATATCCAGTAAAAATATAAAAACATTCTCTTCGATTTTGGATCAGAATATATCTTACCTAAGAGCTACTCTAAGAGTTAAAATTTTTATGTTTGATCGAAAGTGAGAAAATTAAATTTTGGACAAGATGACTGAATGGTCTCGACTTTGACGAGAATTAAGTAAAATAATTACTCAATAATGCGTTGCACTGAGTGTAGCATAAGAGCTGCACTTAGCTATGTCAAAATGTGAAGGAACTGCGAGCAGCTACTCGCAACAATAACTGAATAGTCAGTCAAGGGATTTTTAAAATAAATGTCATAATCGGGACAGAAGCGTCCCGAAAGCTCAAGCATAGATTGGCACGTTACGGCTAAAAATATAACTCTGGCTAAAATTAAATTCGTCACTTGGAGTCAAATGATAAAATTTTAAACATACTCTAAAAGAAACTTTAAGCTTTTTGACGTATGTGATTGATTTAAATTTTATCCCAGTTTCATTAAAATATATGGTTTCAAACCCACCTGGCTCAATATAAACAGTAGTATGCACACCAACCCTTGATATTGATTATTATGTAGCTCACATAATTCAGAAATAGTGATGGTTAGTTTTTTCGAAACATCGTCTTTAACCATAAGCCTATCCCTGATTTCAAATACTGAAATATCAGGTTGTGTAGATTTCATGTTATTGAATTGTAACCCGTAATTCATTTGATACAGCTTTTTTGCTTTTTGCTACTGTCGCAAATGTGTCGCCAATGTTCATGTACAAGGGCTTATAATGTTTACTTGCGGACTGGACGGGTCGGCCGCAAAACATAAAGCCAATTATAATTTACTGATAATTAGTATCTTAAAATTAATGCATATCTTCATATGCACTATGGTGCCATGATGGTGCCATATAATTTACCGCAATTTACGGCTTTTTACGGACTTGAACCCTCCGTCCTGTCACTTTTTTTTCAACTATTTTTTTTCCTTTTTGTCATTTTAAAAACCCAAATAACCACAATGGGATTTTATTCCTGCTTCCGATCTCAATATCATCAACCGCTAAAAAACTATCCGGTAGTCCTGAGATTTGTTTATTAGTTTTTGAATGACCACCAACCTCAAATACGTAGGTATCATCTAGCATAAAATCACCTCTGCTGGATGTATTAACCAAATGTAATGGAGATATTGAATTTACAAAAAATGTCTCCCTAATGCTTCCTGAATTTAAATTATTTGGCTGAAGGCATGCCATTAGATTTGGATTGTGTAAAAGTACTTTTTCAGGCTTTGCTATGTAGCTGTAAGTACTTCCGCTTTCCTGCAACAAATTTAAAATCTTAGCCTGAGCTAAATATTGAAAATATAGCAGCAGTGTATTTCTGGTAATTTCTATGCTTCCGGCAAGTTTACTTACATTGGGTTGAAAAGGAACAGAGTTGGCTAATATGTTGATCAACTTCTTAATTTTAGGAATGCTAACCGGGTCCACATTTTTTATACTAACCAAATCCACTTCTAAAGTCAGATTTATAATATTCAATAACTTGATGGGATATGCACTCAGGTTTTCCAGATAAAATGGGTAGTACCCATACTGCAGGTAATTTTTGAAGTGTTTTAAAGGTTTGATTCCTTTGTTTAAAATCTCATGTGATATTTCAATATGTTGTGATATTACTTCTTTGATATTTAATATTTCCAGATTGATACCTGTTTCTATTTGCAAGTATTCTCTAAACGAAAGCCCTTCCATATCATATAGTATCACCCTTCTGCTAAGATCGGCCTGGCCTTTGTATATTTCCAATATAGAAGAACTCGTAAAAACGACATGCAAGCCGGGATATAAATCATAAATTGTCTTTAACTCACCACTCCAACTTTTACTTTTATGTATTTCATCAATGACCAGGTGCGTTCCTCCCTTACCAAAGTGGAAAGCTGCCACATCCAATAGTGAAACACCGCTGAGTTGGATATGATCCATAGTTAAATATAATACATCTTCAGAGAATCCAAAAGTTTGTTTTATGTATTGAAGTAGCAGAGTTGTTTTACCTACACCTCTTGCACCTGTTATTCCGATCATTCTGTTAGTCCAGTCAATTTGGTCCAGTAAGTCTCTTTTGAAGGAGAATTTTAAATTTTTAAGATATTGCTGGTGTATAAGTGATAAAAATTCCATAAGAAAAAATTTAATGCGCAAAGTTACAATATTGATCTATATAAAGATCATAAATGATGCATAAATGCATTTTAAATAAAACAAATTCTGTATTAATCAAAATCATTTATCGATAAAATAACTACCAAAATTGACACCTTTTTTAAGCATTCTTTGTGTGCTTTTATGAGTCATTTTTTTACTTTTTTTTTGCTCTTTTTCCAATCATTTTTTCACTCCATTTCGCCGCTAAAATTTAGTCATAAAATCATTCCATTTTTTCAAATTTTGTCCTGAATTTTCACACCCTTTTTATCGCTATTTTATTCAATATTTTAAGTGAACTGCCTCGAGTTCGGATTACCGGTCACTGCGTTCGGATTACGGTACAGTGCGTTCGGATTACGGTACAGTGCGTTCGGATTACCGGTCAATACCGTACCGTAATCCGAACTCGACACCGACCAAGAGACGGAAATGAAACGATACCATATATAAAACAATTTAAAACTATTAAAAAACTTATTAAAACATTAAAACCGCGTGCGCGAAAAAAAAAGAATCGAAAACCGAAAAAACGCAAGCGGAACGCCTCGCACCGGGGGGCGGCGCGGCCAATTTTGATTTTCGGGTATCACAAAACGAAATTATATTGAAAATTCGCTATCTAATTTCGTGCAGATAAGGCTATCTTTGGGCTTAGGTGTATTTGGTTGGTTTTGGGTTAGATCGTCTCTTAAAATGCTTAAAAATGGCTTGTTGACATTTTGCTATCCAATTTGGCCCTGATTTGACATTATCAACTCAAATTTCCATGGGAGCCTATACTTAAAAATCAAGCCGGCATCCTATTCATTTTTAGGCTGGCTTCTTCATCAAATTGACCCCGATTTTCAGCACTAAAAATCAGCTCTAAAATATTCATTTTTTGGCTTCAATTTTTGGATAAATTTTAGGGCCATTTTTTAGATGTTTATTTTATATTTTCGTGAGTAAAATCTTATCATTATTTTGTTCTTTAATTGCCTGAAAAACTATCAATCACCAAGAACTCTTTTCCAAATTTCTATTCATGGATTCCTTTGGTAATTTTCAACAACATTCTGTTTTCCTATAGTATGGAAATTATAAAGAAAGTTTTCTTTATTCTATTTTATATTCTTCCAAATGACCAATTTTTATTAAGAAGAATTTTGAATTGCTTCTATCCTACAAAATTTTACACAAGTAAATCAGATGACCTCATAGGTTTTTATTTTGTTTAGATAGGTTTTAAAAATTTTTTCATTACATATATAAATATTTTTATAGTGTAAAATACTGATTATATGTATTTAATCATATTTTAAAATCTGTGTTTTTTATTTTTATTCATAAAAAAACTTATGAGTTCTAGGTACCTCATATGTTTTGCACTACCCTACCCCTGACCTTTGCAGTGCAATCAAACATCATTTATCATGCCTGCAAACATCATCACCACCGACGATCTCAGACAGTTCAAAATAGAACTATTTGATGAACTCAAACAACTCCTGGGTCAGCGCACCGAGTCCAATTCAAGAGAGTATCTCAAATCTTCTGAAGTATCAAAACTTCTAAATATTTCCCTTTCCAAGCTTCAGCATCTGCGCATTGCAAAAGTATTGTCGTATACCAGGGTTGGCGCTACAATTTATTATAAACGTGAAGACATTCACCAGTTGCTTGAGAGTAACAAAAAGCAAGCAAAACCTAAATCTCTTTCCATTTTTCAAAAGTGATCGACATGTCCACAACATCAAAGTCTCCAGCTGTAAACTATATCCGCCACATTGATCTTTTCTTTGAAATTGCCCGATTTTCTCCAGCCATAAATTATGGCCATATTGCACTGTACATTTCACTTTTCAGATCGTGGAATCATTCCTTTTTCAGCAATCCAATGACACCAGCCAGAGATGATATCATGGCATATGCAGGTATCAAATCCAAGGAGTGCTATTATAGGATATTGAGAGAAATCTCAGAACTCGACCTGATCAGATACTATCCTTCAAAGTCAAAGTACGAAACCGGCTTATTTTGTATGTCTTCTTTAGAATTGGTAAATGAAGGCATTAAGATCATAGTTTGGTCTATTTCGCATCATCAGTCCATTTGCGTCAAGCAACTTGAAATACCATTTAGCGATGCCAAACCAACCAATGGAATCACTCGACCACACAAGTCACAACTAATCAACGGACGCGGAGTGCTCTTTGCTGAGAAGCATGTTTTACTTGAGGTGTATCAAACTCCAAATCCATCGGTCAATACCACCTACAACCCACTCACAGATCCCAAATACGCATCCCAACTTGACCACCGTATTTCCTCACATTCAAATAATAGCAATTATGCAAACCATCAGAATTCACAATCAGATGTACCGGCCTCCGTCCTTCAGGAGTACCAGTCGATCCAGAAGCTGACTACTCAATCAAACTTTAACTACGATCACTTCTCCAGGCTTCTGGATCGTATTGTGATCGATGTATTCCACATAATTTCTGCCATACTGCATGATGACCTGAGAACCGGAATCCATATACTCCAATGTCAAGGCCTGGCATGTTTTCATCCTTAACCTTTCGTTATAACCCATGAACTGCCGAACCAGCTTCATATGGCAGGTTTTACCGACACCTGTTTTCCCGGATAGGAAAAGCCCTTTTCGAAGATCGATTTCGTAATGTTTGCAGAGTGCAATATCACCTGTGAAGTAGGCATAAAGCTGCAGTCGTACTGTTTTGACGAACTAGGCGCAGAAGACGAAGTTAAACATTACGGCACCACCACCAATGTTCTTGGCCAAATCATCCTGATGCACTACGAGCTATTTATCAATCGCAAAGTGCTGTCCCACTTTACGAGCAATCTGTCTGCACCACAAATAGAAAAATGTTATGGCGAACGCGTCCGGAGGCGCCTGCGTGAGATGTGCAACTGGATAGAATACAAATCCACATCCTCGGATAAAAGAAGGTAAGTTGCATGGTTCACATTGTTTTGGGTTATGTGGTCGCTGCCCTGGCAGCGGCCACTTTTAGTGAACCACCATTAAATTGTTTCACATCATTGATTGAGTTTTGGTTAATTTTTTTTCGCATACAGAAAGGTGTGTGTCCAGAGCAGCTGCTTTAGCTCTCTACTTCAGTAGCGCTCTTATTGTAGGATACTTCTTACTGTTCAAAAAACAAGCGATAGTGAGTGAAGAATCAAAAGTGCGTCTATCGCATTTGGCACAATATCACATAAAATCCTCACAATGTGCGATAGAAAAAGCATTTTGATTTGGGAATGAACGATGCTTCGCAATCGCCTTTTTTTGAACTAGCGTTTTTGGATACTTTTTGGCAATGCAAAAAGTATCTGCCCTGCCGGCACGAGGCAAAAATCAATTGGAATACAAATCATTTAAATCATCGAAACTAATTAAAATGAAACTCAAATTTCTATTCTCAACCTTAATCTTATTCTCTTCCTTCCTTAAATTGCCAGGAAATCATCTTCCCCGGCCTAAAAGAAGATTCCCTAATCACCGAACTAAAAAGATACTACACCCCCAAAAATATCCTAAAATACGACGAAGCCAGGACCAAACTCTATACCGAAATATTCCTGGAACAAGATTCCATAGAATGTTTTTATTCCGGGTACAAAATCCCAATCACCGACAAACGCAAAGTCTTGTCTCTGACAGCTAAACTGGGCATCCAAACCGAACACTTATTTCCCAGATCTTTTGGCGCAGCATCACATCCGGCACTAGGAGATCTCCATCACCTGGTACCTACCAAAGCCAGCATCAATACACTTCGACGAAATGCCCCATTTGCAGATATTCCTGATGATCAAACCAAATACTGGATCCATAAAGACAAAGTTTTGACTACAATACCCAGAACACAAATTCACCAGTACTCTGAATCCAAATCTAATGCTTTTGAACCGATTGAATTTCAAAAGGAGACATTGCCAGGTCTATATTTTACTTTTACACTTTCTACCAATCTGAAGCTGATAAAAAGAGCAAAACCTTTTTCACTTCTATGCTCCCCGATCTCTGCCGTTGGCATCGATCGGACAAAGCAGAACTCCACAGAAATCAAACGATCCATGACCATCGCCCGCATCCAATCCAATGTAAATCCATTTGTTTTTGACCCATCACTCGTTGAACGATGTTATTGCAATACTTTTCCAGCTTTACTGGAAAAAACCTACACTGTCAATATCTATCCCAATCCTTTAAAAGGACTTTTTTACATCGATATTTAGGATTACAAAGGACTAGTCATTATGAAGATTTCTGATCAGTCAGGAAAACTCATCGAGTCACATCATTTGGTTTATTCAAGTTTGATGACATGGAGATTGGGAAAGGGGATTTGGTTAATAAATTTCTCATTTGGTACCCAAAAATTTAAAGCTTTAGAAATTTTAATAAATTAAAAAAGGCCAGGAAGTTCCGAAGCTCCCTGACCTAATAAATTTCAAGTTTTACACTTCTTTAAGCGAACCTAAAATTTGAGAATGATCTTTATAAACCTTTGATTACTTACTCAATCACTATCAATGGTTTGCTGGTCAGAACACCATCCACATTGAGCACAATGTAGTACATTCCTTTACCTAACTCTAATCCTGTATCCTGGTACTTTATTAATTCTCCGTCAGAGACACTGTCTATGATCTTACTTCTCAGCTTCTTGCCGGTACTATCATAGATATCTGCTGTCACTCTTTGTCCCTCTGATGCCTGGATTTCTATCGTATAGGCTCCTTTTGTTGGGTTTGGATATACTGTCAGCTTTCTACCTGTATTGTCTCTTTCTACTTTTATCGATAGTGGTCCATACATGCTTTCATTGCCATCATGATCCACTTGTCTCAAACGATACACGTAATCACCATTCCTGCTGATTTCTCTATCTGTAAGCTTGTACACATTGATCTCCGTACTATTTCCTTTTCCTTTTACACGGCCTACTACCTCAAAATCTCCCTTATTCACACTTCTTTCTATCTCAAAATAATCATTATTGACCTCTGTCATTGTTGTCCACGCAAGCTCATTAACATCATCAGTCTGATTCCATCTTCCCGTAAAGTCTTTGAGTATTACAGGTAGGGCTTTTGATTTTATTCCGGCATCTATATCGGTTATCGTCACTGCATAGCCCACTGTAAATAGTAAGGTCGTCTGATTTGGAAAATCTATCACATCGCTATCTTTGGCATCATCTGATCCTTGATTCGGTGTTACAAAATCATAATTTTCAGGCTTATGTACTTTTATAAAATATGTTCCCAATTGACATATTTCAAAATTGTAATATCCGTTTTTAGTGGCATCATTCGGATTTTGTTTGGTAAACATCGTTTGTACCGGCACCGAAGGATTGTTCGTAGAATACAATTCGACCTTTACTCCACTCATTCCTACATCTCCTGCATCCTGTACATCCTTTATACCTCCCTGGTCTACCCAAACATAATCACCTACATTGGAACATCTGTAAAAGCCTGCGTCGATCGTTCTGTTATCCTCACCTGACACTAATAACTCCGGAGCCGCCGAGCCGCTTACGGGATCAGCATCGCTATCTGCTGCATCGTCCGGACTGGAATTCGATGGTGATGATTTATACGCCGAACCTGGTCTGACAAATGTCACTGTGTAAGTACCCGGTACCAGATTGGTAAATTCATACAAACCACTTGCATCGGTTGTCGTTGTCTTATTTACAGGTACTCCAAATACATCTGTTCCCGTAAGATTGACCGTCACGCCCTCAATTCCAGGCTCAAAGGCATCTTGTACTCCGTTGGCATTTCTATCCTCCCATACAAAGTTACCAATCTGCGCCAGTTTGTAATATCCTGCGTCTATCGTTGTATTATTATCTCCTCCTGCCAGATTGACTACAGGACTCAATCCAGTGACCGGATTGGCATCACTATCTTTGGTATCATTGCCCCCATATCTCTTGGTGTCACTATATAGCCATTTGGAGTATCAAACTTCACACTGTAACTTCCAGGTGTCAAGCCCGTAAAGCTGTATGATCCATTCGCTGCTGTGACTGTAAACGCTTCCTGCATGCCGCTGCTATTGAACAATCTCACGGTTACTCCTCCTATTCCTGGCTCTCCTGCATCTTGTACGCCATTGGCATTCAAATCATGCCATACAAAATCACCCAAACTCGCTCTCCTATAATAACCCGCATCGATAGTTGGGTTATTTTCGCCCTACTTAGGGTCACTTGTTGTGATTTTCCTGTCGTCGTACTCGCATCACTGTCTTTGGTGTCATCACTGCCACTATCTCTGCTGGTGGTGGTATACCCATTTGGTGCTATGAAGTTGACTACATATACTACTCCTGGTCTTAGATTGGTAAACTGGTATTGTCCATTGGTGCCAGTTGTCGCATTTGGTACTAAAATATTGTTGATGTCTCTAGCTTGATTGCCTGCTGCATCTTCTAATCTCACCGTCACTCCAGCTATACCCGGCTCACCACTGTCTTGTACTCCATTGGCATTTCTATCTTCCCATACATAATCTCCTAAGCTTGCTGATTTCAAATAACCGGCATCTATGGTATTATTCGTCTCACCACTTTGTACGGTAACGGGCGCTGCTGCTCCTGTCGTGATACTCGCATCACTATCTTTGGTGTCATCTCCTCCTTGGTCTGGTGTCGTCGTCACTGTATTGGCTGGTTTG
Organism: Saprospiraceae bacterium; assembly: GCA_016713025.1. NCBI lineage: Bacteria > Pseudomonadati > Bacteroidota > Saprospiria > Saprospirales > Saprospiraceae > Saprospiraceae bacterium. The sequence continues at coordinate 2,588,261 of JADJPZ010000004.1, forward strand.
GTAAACGTCACTGTGTAGGTGCCCGGTGCAAGGTTCGTAAACTGATAGCTTCCATTGGTACCCGTGGTTACGGTGATCGGTGTGATCGGTGTACCGTCTCCCTTAGTACCTGTCAAGGTCACGGTAACTCCTGCTATTCCTGGTTCGCCCGCATCCTGTATACCGTTACCGTTTTTGTCCTCCATACAAAGTCACCTATCGTCGCTGGACGGTAATATCCTGCATCTATCGTTGGGTTATTTTGACCGCCTGTCAGCGTCACACCTGCAGCTTTACCTGTCGTAACATTAGCATCACTGTCTTTGGTATCATCACTTCCTCTGTCTGCGCTCGTCGGTTGATATCCCGTTGGTGCTGTAAATTTCACTACATACACGACTCCTGGTTTCAGGTTCGTAAATTGATACTGGCCATTGGTGCCTGTGGTTGTACCCGGTATGATATTGTTATTGATATCTCTTGCTGGATTACCACTTGCATCTTCTAAGCTTACAGTCACTCCTGATATACCTGGCTCACCACTATCTTGTACGCCGTTGCCGTTTCTGTCTTCCCATACATAATCTCCTAAGCTTGCTGGTCTGGTAACTCCCGCATCCACTGTGGTATTGTTTTGTCCACTTAATAAGGTGATTGCGGTGGTACTTCCTGTCGTAGGACTTGCATCACTATCTTTGTCATCTGTTCCATTGTCTTGGCCTGTAAAAGCTGTTCCTGTCGGTTTGGTAAATGTAACCGTATATGTTCCTGGCTTCAGATTGGTAAAGCTATAGCTTCCATCTGGGCCTGTCGAAGTGGTCAGATTGACTATCGTTCCATCTCCCGCTGTTCCAGTCAAGGTCACTGTGAGTCCGCTGATCCCTGGCTCTCCAGCGTCTTGTCTGCCATTGCCATTGGTATCATCCCACACAAAATCTCCAAGACTGGCTGGTTTGTAATATCCTGCGTCGATCGTCGGATTGTTTTGTCCACTTTCTAAAGTCACTCCTGGTGTTTTACCTGTGCTGGTGTTCGCATCACTGTCTTTGGTGTCGTCTCCGCCTCTGTCTGCACTGCTCGGTTGGTAACCACTCGGTGTGGTAAATTTTACTACATATACTACACCTGGTTTTAAGTTTGTAAACTGATATTGACCATTGGCACCTGTAGTCGTCGCAGTTATGATATTGTTATTGATATCTCTTGCTGGATTGCCACTTGCATCCTCCAACATCACTGTAACTCCCGGTATGCCGGGCTCACCACTGTCTTGTACGCCATTGCCGTTTCTATCCTCCCATACATAATCTCCTAAACTCGCTGGCCTCAGTAAACCTGCATCTATCGTCAAATTAGTTTGACCTGCGCCTAAGTTAATCGCTCCTGTCGTATTGCTGCCTACTAAAATATCACTATCCGTGTTATCATTTCCACTATTTGGTGTGGTGACGCTATATCCTGTCGGTGGTGTCACTGCACATAGTATGTGCCCGGAGGCAGATTATCAAATTCGTATGCACCTGTACTACTCGTGGTCGTGGTTCGAATGACGTTATTGTTTTGATCCAACAACTGTACAGTAACACCTGGGATTCCCAGTTCTCCGCTGTCTTGCTGTCCATTACCATTTTTATCTTCCCATACAAAATCTCCGATCTTGCCATTTGGAACATAACCTGCATCGACTGTTGGATTATTGTCACCCGGATTGAGTGTGTAATTTTGGGTTCTTCCATTGGTTACATTGGCATCACTGTCTTTGGTATCATCTGACGTGTTGGCGATCGTTCTGCTATATCCTGTAACTGCTCCAAACTCCACATAATAAGTTCCTGCACATACTTCAAACTCATAAAATCCTTGGCCATTCGTCGTCGTTTGGGCCACCTCTACATTGGATGTGTTGAATAGTTTTACTGGGACGCTTCCTAAGCCTGGCTCGTTGGTGTCCTGTACTCCATTGGCATTGTCATCTCTCCATACGAAGTTACCGATTTTTGCTTTTGGTTGTACTACCACATTGACAAAGTCGGTGTCCGTACATCCTGTTGAGGCTACTACTACGACTCTATATTGCGTATTGCTTGCAGGACTTACTAATGGGTTTTGTTGTGTGCTGCTGATAGTACTGCTTGGTGGTACTGTCCAGATGACTCCCGATATTGTCGCTCCTGCGGGTGGGGTCGCTGTAGGGTACCTCCTATTTGTACACTGTTGCCAAGACATACTGTCTTATCCTGTCCTGCATCTGCAATAGGATTCAAATTAACATTCACATCTACAGTGATTTGTCTGCTCACTGCACATCCGTTTAACGTCGCAGTTAATGTATATACTATATCAAATGGTGGCGTAGATAGTGGTCTCGCTACGGTATTACTATTCAAAAACAAATTTGGCGTCCATTGGAAGGTGGCTCCCGGGCTTACCTGATTGGCATCGTTTGGATTGGGTCCGATCTGGACAGTTCCTCCCTCGCATACTGGATAATTGGCCTGTGTATTGAGATATACACCCGCTTTTACCAAAATAGCTTTAGTGTAAGTATTACTACAATTGTCTTTCGTTACCGTAAGGGTTACTGTTCTTGATGTATTCTGATATGTACTTGCCCATTTGATGCTTTCTGTTGGATCATTGGCATCTCCGTCTAAACTTGTACCGCCATCAAAGGTCCATGCATAGGTTGCTCCTGATACCACAGGACTAGCATTAAACACTGCGTATTCATCTACACATATCTCATTAGGACCTGTAAGTCCTGATGAAGGAAGTGGTGTAACGGTCACTATGGCTTGTGCACTGTTGGTACAGCCATTGGCTCCTGTTACTGTAACGGTGTAGGTTGTTGTTATCACTGGGTTTACAGTGATACTTGCTGTCGTCGCGTTGGTGCTCCATCTGTATGTACCGTTGCCTGTAGCTGTGAGTGTTGTACTGGTACCATTACATATCGTTTTGTTTCCTCCCGCATTCGCCGTAGGGATATCAGTATCTTGTGTAACATTTGTACTCGACGATGCTGTACAGCCATTTTGAGTGTCTGTGACTGTTACCCTATATGTGCCTGTTACGGATACATTGTTGGTTCTACTTGTGGAGGTATAGCCATTAGGTCCAGACCAACTGTACGTGTAAGTAGAAACATTGGGAAAGGCTCGTATCGTTACGCTATTATCGATACATGTCAATGGACCGCCGATGTTATCTGCGCTAACATTAGCTGGTGGTGTATTATTTAATGTCACTTGTGCAAAATCTGTGGCTGTACAACCATTAAGATTATTTGTTACTGTTAAAGTGTAAGTACCCGCACTCTTGATTGTTGGTGTTGCTGTATTGCCGCCACTGACGATATTTCCCCCATTACTTGGTGCCCATGTATAGCTGACCCCTGTGGTGGTGCTGCTTCCGGTTAAAACCACGCTTGTTGTTGTACATGTAAGTGTTTTATCAGAACCTGCGTTTGCATTAGGTATTGTTGTGTTTTGATCGACTACAACATCGCGAACTGAAAAACAACCTGTTGCAGAATTTGTAACAGTTACAGTGTAAGTTCCACCCGAATTAACAGTTATTATTCTGGTCGTTAAATTATTAACACTCCATAAATAATTCATACCTGACTCAGGAAACGCTGTTAAAGTGGAGTTAGGTAAAATACAAGAAATATTCCCGGACTTTGAAATTGATGCGTTGGGATTGTTGTTCACTGTCAATGTTCTCGTTGCTGTGTCTGTACAGCCGTTTGCATTGGTCACCGTAACCGTGTAGGTGCCTGCGGTACTCACTGTGATTGCAGCTGTGGTCGCTGTCGTACTCCATAAGTAACTGCCTCCAGTTCCTGCGCCACTTGCCGTGAATGTGGCATTCGTACCATTACAAACCGTATTTGTTCCCGTGATATTGGCGTTGGGATTGTTGTTCACTGTCAATGTTCTCGTTGCTGTGTCTGTACAGCCGTTTGCATTGGTCACCGTAACCGTGTAGGTGCCTGCGGTACTCACCGTGATTGCTGCTGTAGTAGCTGTCGTACTCCATAAGTAACTGCCTCCAGTTCCTGCGCCACTTGCCGTGAATGTGGCATTCGTACCATTACAAACCGTATTTGTTCCCGTGATATTGGCGTTGGGATTGTTGTTCACTGTCAATGTTCTCGTTGCTGTGTCTGTACAGCCGTTTGCATTGGTCACCGTAACCGTGTAGGTGCCTGCGGTACTCACCGTGATTGCTGCTGTAGTAGCTGTCGTACTCCATAAGTAACTGCCTCCAGTTCCTGCGCCACTTGCCGTGAATGTGGTATTCCTACCATTACAAACCGTATTTGTTCCCGTGATATTGGCGTTGGGATTGTTGTTCACTGTTAATGTTCTCGTTGCTGTGTCTGTACAGCCGTTTGCATTGGTCACCGTAACTGTGTAGGTGCCTGCGGTACTCACTGTGATTGCAGCTGTGGTCGCTGTCGTACTCCATAAGTAACTGCCTCCAGTTCCTGCGCCACTTGCCGTGAATGTGGTATTCCTACCATTACAAACCGTATTTGTTCCCGTGATATTGGCGTTGGGATTGTTGTTCACTGTCAATGTTCTCGTTGCTGTGTCTGTACAGCCGTTTGCATTGGTCACCGTAACCGTGTAGGTGCCTGCGGTACTCACTGTGATTGCTGCTGTAGTAGCTGTCGTACTCCATAAGTAACTGCCTCCAGTTCCTGCGCCACTTGCCGTGAATGTGGTATTCCTACCATTACAAACCGTATTTGTTCCCGTGATATTGGCGTTGGGATTGTTGTTCACTGTCAATGTTCTCGTTGCTGTGTCTGTACAGCCGTTTGCATTGGTCACCGTAACTGTGTAGGTGCCTGCGGTACTCACTGTGATTGCAGTTGTGGTCGCTGTCGTACTCCATAAGTAACTGCCTCCAGTTCCTGCGCCACTTGCCGTGAATGTGGCATTCGTACCATTACAAACCGTATTTGTTCCCGTGATATTGGCGTTGGGATTGTTGTTCACTGTCAATGTTCTCGTTGCTGTGTCTGTACAGCCGTTTGCATTGGTCACCGTAACCGTGTAGGTGCCTGCGGTACTCACTGTGATTGCTGCTGTAGTAGCTGTCGTACTCCATAAGTAACTGCCTCCAGTTCCTGCGCCACTTGCCGTGAATGTGGTATTCCTACCATTACAAACCGTATTTGTTCCCGTGATATTGGCGTTGGGATTGTTGTTCACTGTCAATGTTCTCGTTGCTGTGTCTGTACAGCCGTTTGCATTGGTCACCGTAACCGTGTAGGTGCCTGCGGTACTCACTGTGATTGCTGCTGTAGTAGCTGTCGTACTCCATAAGTAACTGCCTCCAGTTCCTGCGCCACTTGCCGTGAATGTGGTATTCCTACCATTACAAACCGTATTTGTTCCCGTGATATTGGCGTTGGGATTGTTATTCACTGTCAATGTTCTCGTTGCTGTGTCTGTACAGCCGTTTGCATTGGTCACCGTAACCGTGTAGGTGCCTGCGGTACTCACTGTGATTGCTGCTGTAGTAGCTGTCGTACTCCATAAGTAACTTCCTCCAGTTCCTGCGCCACTTGCCGTGAATGTGGCATTCGTACCATTACAAACCGTATTTGTTCCCGTGATATTGGCGTTGGGATTGGTATTGTTGGCATTTACCGTGACTTGTGCTGATGCAGTACAATCATTGCTATTGGTCACGATTACTGTATAAGTACCAGCACTAGAAACAGTCGGTGTTCTACTAGTCGAAGAAAATCCTGCAGGACCGCTCCATTGGTAAGTCATTCCTGTTGGAAAAGCTCTTACTTGGGGATTTGGAGTAGTACATGATATATCTCCAGTCTTATCTGCAGTTGCAGTAAAACTTGGCAAAACTGTTACCCTGACTGAAGATGATGCTGTGCATCCACCTGCATCCGACACAGTGACAGTGTACGTAGAAGTACTCACAACATTATAATTTTTACTACTGCCCGTTCCTCCTCCTGACCATAGATAGCTAAATGGTCCCTGATTGGTCGGTGTAACTGATGCTGTTAATGTAACTTGTGAAGCACTACAAATCTCAAAGTTTGACCCGACACTCACATTCATTCCTTCATTAATTGTAATAATATAATCTTCTACCTCTCCATCGTTACAACCACTTTGGCTACAAAAATTGCCAGTTGGGCCTTGATTTTCATTAGCACTAATGGTTATTCTTGCATAAGATGTACCACATTTTGAAATTGCAGGCGGAGTAATGTTAAAAGTTCTGTTACCACTTCCTGAAACACTACTATTGGTAATAATTCTTTCTCCAGTATCATTAAAATCACCATCACCATTCCAATCTATCCATCCATTTATATATGCAGTTGGGTAGCCCGATGTATAATTTACTGTTATTGACTTTTGAAGTCCCTTAGTAAAAGTACTTCCTCCAACGAATGTCACGCCATCCTCATCATCTATACCATCGTTATCATCACCATTTGCATTTGTATTACTTTGCATGGCATTATCGGCATCAATTAGAGTTCCCATTTTCACAATTATACCACAACCATAATCAAACCCTATGGTACCATAAGATGATGGAGCATCTCCATATTCACAATCTGATGTACACGCTACTGTTGCTGTCACAATACCAGCAAGTACATAAGACTGCCCACACTGATTATTATTAGCAGGATTATTAGCTCTATCTGTAAGGATTTCTAAAGTAATTGAACTTGTATTACCAGCTACATTATTTAAAGGAAGACTTACAATATTGAGACAGCAAGTTCCCAATGAAGTATTTGGACCATTAATCGTAACAGAATTGGCAGTGCTACCTGCTGTAGCTCTGATAGTCATATATCTTCCGTCATTTGTCAATTCAGATATTGGCACTGACAATACTAAATTTCTACTGCCTATATCTGTACTTATCGGAATCGTTAGACTTTGTTGGTCACAATACCCACTTTTTTCTGTAAATACTCCAGATTGAGATGATCCTGAATTGATATTTCTATAGGCATAAACCAATAATGATTGTAGTCCATCACCATCACCGCAACTGTTATTATTGTCATTTACAGAGACAGTAGTGACATTGCCTGTTATTGTACCTCTATACACCCTCACATTACTTGATCCACCCGTAACTTGTACTTCATTTAAGGTGTAATTTCCAAGGTTAGAACTAACTTGAACTGTAGTTCCTTGATTTTCATTCTTATAAACAACTTCGACCACTGCTTGATACACATTAGAAGGTGTTGGAATATTTACTAATGCATCAGGACTTGTATTGCACAAATTTGCACCTTGCCCATAAGTATCTACTCTTTGTTGATCACCGCAATCAAAAGTGAATACATTTGAGTTTTGACCAAATGCGTCATTTAAAATAAATGTTGTTATTAAAAAAAATATTAATTTATAATAAAAATTAATAAAATTAAGATTGACATGGGATGTCATACTTTTGCTTTTCATTCTCAAAATTTTTAGGTTCATTATAATTGAAAATTTTTCAATCTTCAAAACTTTAGACACATAAAGATAGAAAAGCCACTATCTAAAAAATTTTAAAATACCAAAGAAAACATTTAGATGTTAAACAAAATTATATTATTTTTATAAATAGCATTTGTGTGTACTAATTCGTGGAATTTACAATAAGGGTATTTACAAAAGAGCCCTCACGCTTTTGTGAAGGCCCCTCTTTATGAAAGCTATTCTTTATTGCAGTTGAGATTAAGATTTAGGCCGAGAATCTACTTAATCTTAGACTTAATCTTAATTTCCATTGACCTGTATTGTCGCTGTTCCACATTTAGGTGTTGGGCAGTCATTCGGAAGACCTCCAGTACATTGCACATTTCCGATCACGTCAATAAATCCTTGACAAGTTGTTCCCGTTACTTGATCTGTAACCGTAATTCTAAATGTTGCACCACCGCCAGCAGTTCCTGGTCCTAATGTATAAACTTGAGGCACTCCATAAGTTCCTGTTGTTGGATTTATTGTGGTACCGCCATTTACAGATACTGTAAAATTGGACAAACTATTATTTAAATTAGTTACTAATATTCCAACCAACATACGATTGTCCGTTATCTTGGAAAGTGTGCCATTGTCATCGCATTCATTACTCAGTAACGTGATTGGATTTATGGCACAACATCCTGTAGGAGCATTAAATGTAGTGCTACAAGTCGTGCTACAATTATTGAAGTCTGTTACTGTAACTGTATAAGTTCCAGCACCAAGATTCATTCTAGTTGACCCCATAATACCTCCACCCCAATTATATGAAAATGGTGCAGTGCCATTAGATACATTTACGGTCACAGACCCATTGGTCGAATTACTACAAGTAGGTTCAGAATTTTGAGTAATTGTACAACTTGGAGGATTTAAGTTGGATGCCACCATTGCGGAACAAGTTGCCGTACAACCTGTGGTCGTGCTCGTCACCGTCACGGTATAGGTTGCATTGCTCAATCCTGTGATCATCGAGGTAGTGCCTCCATTGCTCCACAAATACGTTACTCCGGTGGCTGTTGCTGTGGCTGTACCATTTGGTGTAGCACAATTGCTATTGTCCGTCTTTGCGCAGGTTACAGTAGGTGGTGTCACTGTGCTACCAACTATGGCCTGGCAAGTATTGGTACAGCTTGTCGTAGTATTGGTTACAGTCACTGTATAGGTGCCTGCACTCAACCCGGTGATATTCGCTGTCGTTGCCCCTGTGCTCCATAATATCTGATTAGCATTGGTGGTCACCATCGCAGAACCGTTCGGAGTAGCGCAATTGGTATTATCCATCGGAGTACATGTTGCTGTAGGCAAGGTTGTCGTCGTTGCTACTATAGCAGAGCACGTATTGGTACAACCTGTAGTCGTGCTCGTCACCGTGACGGTATAGGTCGCATTGCTTAAACCTGTGATCGTCGAGGTAGTGCCTCCATTGCTCCACAAATAGGTCACTCCTGTGGCGGTCGCTGTGGCGGTCCCGTTTGGTGTGGCACAATTGCTGTTGTCCGTCTTTGCGCAGGTCACTGTAGGAGGTGTCACTGTGCTTCCAACTATGGCTTGGCAAGTATTGGTACAGCTTGTCGTAGTATTGGTTACTGTCACTGTATAGGTGCCCGCACTCAACCCGGTGATATTCGCTGTCGTTGCCCCTGTGCTCCATAATATCTGATTAGCATTGGTGGTCACCATCGCAGAACCGTTCGGAGTAGCGCAATTGGTATTATCCATCGGAGTACATGTTGCTGTAGGCAAGGTTGTCGTCGTAGCAACTATAGCAGAGCACGTATTTGTACAACCTGTGCTCGTGCTCGTCACCGTAACTGTGTAGGTCGCATTGCTTAAGCCTGTGATCATCGCGGTAGTACCTCCATTGCTCCACAAATACGTTACTCCGGTGGCTGTTGCTGTGGCTGTACCATTTGGTGTAGCACAATTGCTATTGTCAGTCTTTGCGCAGGTTACCGTAGGTGGTGTCACTGTGCTGCCTACTATCGCTTGGCATGTATTCGTACAGCTTGTTGTGGTATTAGTCACTGTAACGGAATAGATGCCTGCACTCAAGCCGGTAATACTCGCAGTCGTTGCGCCTGTACTCCATAATATTTGATTCGCATTGGTGGTTACCGTTGCAGAACCATTAGGAGTAGCGCAATTGGTATTATCCATAGGTGTACATGTTGCTGTAGGCAAGGTTGTCGTCGTAGCAACTATAGCAGAGCACGTATTTGTACAACCTGTGGTCGTGCTCGTCACCGTAACTGTGTAGGTCGTATTGCTTAAGCCTGTGATCATCGCGGTAGTACCTCCATTGCTCCACAAATACGTCACTCCGGTGGCTGTTGCTGTGGCTGTACCATTTGGTGTAGCACAATTGCTATTGTCAGTCTTTGCGCAGGTTACCGTAGGTGGTGTCACTGTGCTGCCTACTATCGCTTGGCATGTATTCGTACAGCTTGTTGTGGTATTAGTCACTGTAACGGTATAGGTGCCTGCACTCAAGCCGGTAATACTCGCAGTCATTGCGCCTGTACTCCATAATATTTGATTTGCATTGGTGGTTACCATCGCAGAACCATTAGGAGTAGCGCAATTGGTATTATCCATAGGTGTACATGTTGCTGTAGGCAAGGTTGTCGTTGTAGCAACTATAGCAGAGTACGTATTTGTACAACCTGTGCTCGTGCTCGTCACCGTAACTGTGTAGGTCGCATTGCTTAAGCCTGTGATCATCGCGGTAGTACCTCCATTGCTCCACAAATAAGTCACTCCGGTGGCTGTTGCTGTGGCTGTACCATTTGGTGTGGCACAATTGCTATTGTCCGTCTTGGCGCAGGTTACCGTAGGTGGTGTTGTATTATTGTTGATAGTGGTTTGACAAGTACTTGTACATCCAACAGAAATGTCATCTGTCACCGTGACTGTATATGTTCCAGATGCCTTTCCCGTAATGCTAGCAGTGGTCTCTCCACTACTCCATAGGTAGGTGATGTTTCCTTGTCCTCCTGTGACTGTTGTGCTCACAGCGCCATTTAGTGGCGTACAATTCGTTTGGTGAGATGGGTTACATGTGATTGATACACTGCAAAGTGGTGTTAGATAAAACCCAACATCATAAGTATGATTTACAGCTCCTTCTATGGGGCTAGCATTTATTGTAATTCGCGGTAGCCCACTGACTAAAGTAGCGTCTGAATCATTGGAATTATTTGCTGGGGCTGGAGATTCGTTGTTAGGAACAGTAAGGTTATAGTTGTTACCACCTAATACTAATTGTCCACCGCTATATTGACTTGATCCAAAAACTAAATAATAAGGTGAAGATGGCTGAATCATAGCATCCATCCCTGTGCCTACCCAGTTTAAATTTGGATCTGCCATTTGCGGGTTACTAGATGAAAAATAATATTCTCCTGATGAATTTGTAAGAGTGGTAGCTATCAAAGTACCATCTTGTTTATAAAGTTGCACTCGGACACCACTCAGTGGTGATTCATCAGGATCTTGTGTTCCATCATTATCAGCATCTACCCAGACTCTATTTCCAATTTCTATAAAGGTAGGCAAGGCACATCCTACTTCTATGTCTCCCAAACCTGCGGCTTTACCTTGTGTTCCAGCATCATTAGCAGTACCACCTGTAGTTCTATATAAGACAAACCCATAGTCTGTCAAGCCAGTTGTATTATTATAATGTCTCACACCCCCTGACCAGCTGATGCCATCCACGGGATCTACATGTGTCACTATAATCTGCCCCGAACCCGGACGCAATGCCAAGCCTCCAATAACACATTCAGAGTGTCTAAGTTTTGGAGTTGCGTCACCATTAAACCAATCGTCATTATAATATTCCCCAAAACCAGGTCCTTGATTATTATCAGGATCATATCCCATATTAGGTCCAGCTTTTGAAGCATTTTCTAGTACAAACCTACCCGTACCATTGTTAAAAGCTCTTAGTACGTCCCCACCAACATACCCTGTATATTGACGACCATTATCGCCCCCGGGGTGCTGATTTCGATATCCTGTTTGCATAGCACCTCTGTCTCCAAATCCCAATACCAGTGTGCCATCTACATCAATTTCTAAGTCTGTAAACATGGGTTGTGGATAAACGACATCATCTCTATTACTTGATGTATTGGTTATTATAAAATCATTAAAGTCATCAGTCCAAGGAAACCAACCTGTTGCTGTTCTATCATCTGCAGTAGGAAAACCTTTAGGATACGTCAATGGAAAATCAAATATTGTAGTCCAAACACTTGTTAAAGGATTTAATCTATATACATATGCCCTTAAATTTGATTTTGTACCACTACCACTGCTTGCATCGCATACAGCACCTACATAAACTTGACCTTTGTACCATTTTAATGCAAATGGCCTAAACTGCCCATTAGTACACCCAGGGTCTGGTATGGTCCAGTTGGCATCAGTAGATGGCGTAGTTGCTGACGTATTATATCCTGTCAAGTCTATACGATATACTTTTTTATCAAAAAGGTTGACCATATACAATTGATTTCCATTTTCAGTGATATCAATATCACCAATACCAACTTTACCAATACTAGTAAAACCTTGATTGTCAACACTCCAAGCAGATAAAGAAGATCCAAGGCCTCTCGTTGCATTACTTGCAAGTGTTCCTACATTGATCCCAAAATCTGTATTTACATTCCAACTTGTGACGACACCAGCAACATTGGGATTGAGAACATATATTCCACCCAATCCTTCTGGCCCCATACCCACATGTCTTTTTATGGTAGCAGATGTAAAAATTCTGTTGGTGTATTTATTATGTGCTACACCCCAAAGTGACCCTACTTCTGATGCAGATGCTAGTACATCCATTTTGGAAGGGTCTTTGGCCCCACTTGCGTCGTAGTCAAAGCGCACAAAAGCATCTGCACTCCCTGCCCCACCGCCTGCTAATGGATCGCCGTTGACATAACAAGGTACAAAAATAGGCGGCTCGTCGTCGCAATAATCCACATTATTTAAGACACCTAAATCCACATTACAATTATTTGAAGCAATAAATTGTACTGTGGTATTTCCATCAGTACCCCTTGGAGTACCTTGACGAGCATATCCAGGCAAATTACTAAATTCTACCCTAACAGGGTATTTTCCTGCTGGAATCCCCGTGATCACCCATCTACCATAACGTTGGCTTGTGGTTGTGTATACGGTACCATCAATATCAATAGCTGTTACTGTGACATTATTAATTCCAGTTTCTACTTCATCTGTCTGCTTAATTCCATCAGCATTAAAATCAAAAAAAACTGTGCCCCCCTAAATTTCCCGAAGCACACGCTAAAGGTTGACAAGCCGTTGGCGCGTTAAAGGGATTACTAGTTGCATTACAGCTAGCTGTGCTTGAAAATGCAGCAGAAACATTTAAACCTGTTGTACCATTTGCAGGTATTTCGAAAGCCACTAATTGTGGTGAAACAATAAATTGAGTAGAATTTACAAATGTACTTATACCATCATTATATTGTACTGTAATCGTCCCAGGAGTGATAATACGGGTAGCTGGCACTGATCCAGGAGGACCAGTGATTATGATATTTTGTCCTGTAGGAGCATTTGTCCATCCAACCTCAACTGTTATCGTAGACCTTGACTGGCCCCCTGATATATAACAACCTGATGTCCCAGCATCCAATGTTATACTACACTGTGCGTTTAGTCCAAAATTAACACATAAAATAAATAATGTAATGGTAATAATTCTAAAAACTTTCATAAAGAATAATATTAAAGTAAATAATAATTTAATGATTATTCTATTATCAAAAATCAGGTAAGAAGCAACTTATTGGTTGTTCTTTTTATCTAGGCTGCACAATATTAGATCTATCTAGGCTGCACAATATTAGATCATTTCATATTACAGAAAAATAGAATAGAAATAGATATACATTTTAATGTACATGAAATTTTGATTTTTATTAATATTTATATTTTATAAGCATTAACAAGATTGCTTGATATAATTTAATATCACCTTTCACTCTTTATTTTTTTTGTATACTTTATATCTTATTAAATTTACCAGAAAACAAGAATCCTTTCTCATTAACCACCGTGTAATAATACTGTCCTGAATGCCAAGTATTGATATTTATGCTAAGTTTTGTGGCTTCAAGCTTTTCAAAATGTAAAATCCTTCCCATTACATCTTTAACGTAAATAAAGCAATCCTCACAATACTCATCTCCATACAAAATAAAGGATTCAGTAGCTGGATTGGATAAAACTTTCCATGCTTTATCGTTTTTAATAAAAAAGATGTGGATAACATTACTGTAACTTATTTGACTATCAAAATCTATAATTTTAAGCCTGTAAAAGACAGAAGGCATTTTTGTATTATGCTTAAATTGATAAACTTTATTGAAATTCAATTCATGAATAGTACCAGCAATTTCCCAATAGATTCCATTTTCTGAGTATTCGATTTCATATTTTTCAACATTAATTTCTTGGGCAACTATCCAGTTTAAAACGTTAGTATCATCTTTTCTAATACCATCAAATGAAATCAAAGAGATAGGAAGTGCTCCAGCCAATTTAAACTCAATTTGATCAATGATCAAGTTTGCTCCAGATTGATTCCATATCCGAATAGAAGTAGCATCGAATACAATGGTGCTAAATGGTAACCATTCTGTATAAGCCAATTGACCATTTGTGTTAGACAATGATAGTATTCCTAAAGTATTTCCACCTAAGACAGCCTTAGATGTGTTATTTCCCGTGGTCTTGTATCTTAATCTAACTTCGTAATTTCCATTTTCGATGACATGGAAAGGATAAGATACCCATACACCACTTGACAATGAGAATTCATCATCTGATAAAGTACTATTTCTCCAATTAGTGCCTCCGTTATCTCTATTAGAAACCATCCATCTATCCCCTCTGATCATTGTAGTTCCACTCATTTGTATGGGATATCCAATCGCTACTGCTTGAGCAGGAGCATTTTTTATGGCATCAATCCCTTGCATTTTATAAGAATTACTATGCGTAGGGTGTTGAAAAAAGCCCCATCTTTCGTCACCACCTAATACAAAGAACGTAAATAAGTCACCCCCATACTGTGTCCAAATATTTTGATGTGAAATAATTTCATCCTTAATACGAGAGTCTTGTAAAGCTTGAGGTGCCAAAGCATTCATTCCACCAGCACCATTTTGGTCACCGAATGAAGGGCCTCCTTCATAGACTATCCTTTTGATGCCAAACGCAGATGTTATAAATGATGAATACTCTAATTTTGGTATTGCAAAGTTTGCGGGCACAAATTCGCCCATGTCCCATAAATTATTAATACTAGCACCTTCATCTATGGTTGAAGCTTGATAGTATCCTGATCCGCCCCCACCATAAATATAATAATTAACTGGCCGAGAATAATTTTTTTCAATAAAAATAAGGCCTTGTGTTCCCGTCCTGTTAGCATTGCCATAATCTGAGTCATTTTTGCCTTTTTGCCATTCATATAATGGCCTCACACGTGAATGCATTTGGTCATTTCCAAAACATTCCTAAAAATATTGCTAATTTGCACGATTCGTCTGGCTGCCCAACGATATCTTCTAAAATTTTGATTCGTGGTCCCGTCATAAAAAATATTAGAGTTGCTGGGTTCGAGAGCAACCTGTTCGTCAATATAAGAGAAAGCAGGAAATCCACTATTCCATATTTCATTACTATACTCTACATAGAGTTTTAAGTTTGGATTTAATGGTGGAAAGACCGGGTTTGCTTGTGGGCTAGAATACGGATTACGACCATCACTTCCATATTTGATTAACTTTGCGAGATTATTTATATAATTATCATCAGCTGCATGTGGAACATTAATCCAACAATCAGTATTGGTTTCATTGGCTAATAAAATGACATATTCCCAACTTACACCTTTACCTTGGTAACTATGCCATTCATTTCCATTTATAGGATTGTCTTTTTGATAAGTCACTATATTCCATGCAACAGATTGTGTTGCATATGCTGGGTATGTTCTTGTCTCCCAGTCCTTATTGATGTCTTGTTTATCTGAATTAGATCCCGTAAAATCCATGTACCTCACGACATTAAAGCGACTTAAAGCGTCTTTTATTTGATTTGTAAATGTGGTACTAGGAGAATATGATTGGTTGCTACCTGGAAAAGTGGGGCGCATCATTTTTATATCCCTTACCCCGTTTGCACCAACATTAGTCAACCTCAGTCGAATATAGTGCTTTAATGGGTCAGTTACGGTAAATATTGCAGTGGTTTTGTTTTGTGATGCATTATACACCACATTAGTTATAGTCCCGCCGTATCCAGTAGGAGTTGCTTGACCCGTAAAAGTCAAAGTATAAACACCATGTAAATCATCAGTATTCCCAAAAAACACCTCAGCATTTTCCATGGGCCATCCGTCAACATCCACTGTAGCTGCTAAATTATCATCAAGACCAACCCACTGCCTAGCATGTTTCATTGCATTAGCGAAAATGGCTGGACATTCTTCATAATCTTTGGCACTATTTAGACCTATGCCTATATAATTGGTTTGTGATATAAGTTGACCTGAAAAAATAAATAATAATAAAAGAATACTTGGGTGCTTAAAATAAATCATAAAATCTTTTTAAGAATTTGACACCAATATTTTGCCATACCCTAAAGATTTTATAAACACCTACATTTGTATGTATATGAATTAAATTAAAAAAGGACCGTCAAATATCACAAGACAGTCCTTCGAATCAATAATCGAGAGAAATTAAAACAACAATATGCTGAATTCCATTAACTTGCTGTTTATTTTCTTAAGATAGAGCTTTATTCTTTTAAATAAATTCTTATAGCTGCACCTTTATTATTTACATTTAATTTTTTATATAAAGACTTTATATAATACCTAACTGAATCCATTGATTTTTCGATTCCGACAGCAATCTCATCATAGCTTTTGCCTTCAGATAAGAGTCTCAATACTTCATTTTCTGTGTAATTCAATCTATATTTTAAACCTTCTTTTGAAATTCCTGTAGCGCTATCAAATTTAGGTTTATAAAAGAGATTTTGCAATGCTGTTTTAATTTCTTGGTCTAATAAAAATACATCATTCAAGATCAGTTCATTTATTGCACAGGCAGATCTAAAAAATGTCACAGAATTTAAAACACTACATATCGAATAATCAAATAAATTAGACATCGGCAAGTCTCTAACATTATCTATAACTAAAACAATTTTGATTTCTTTGTTCATAGACCAAATCATTTTTAATATGCCATGGTGAGACTCTTTCCATTCTCCTAAACAAAGGTATATAACAATGGCTTCAGAAATGTCTTTATATTCTAAAAGTGCTAAAACATCATGATCTAAAAAACCCAGATTCACATTTGGATTTTCTAAAAAAATATTAAAATTACTTTTTTTGTATGCCTTGGCATTGTATAATATTGCAATTTGATTCTGTCTTTCGTAATCATATTTATTAAGTGTGTGCTCTTTTTCATTTAAAAGATTTGTGATGGTCATGTGACAAAAATTTTAATAATTTAACAACGGATTATTTGAATAAATGTAGAGAAGCAATTTTAGCTTTCATGTTTATATTCGGTTATTAAACATGCAAACTTCAATCGTTTCCCTACAATAAGATACTTACAAAAAAATTAAACTTAATCTATTGGCACATTTCAATTGTAATATCCTAGTCCAAAAATAACACTTATTGCATTAAATAAAACCAATATATATCACTCTTGACATTTTTGTGTATTTAGAACTTAATTTTATATGGCATTTTCTCAAATATGTACATTTTTTTTGTATTTATTTCCAAATTATCTATTTTTTTTTAAAAAAAAAGAGTGTCAAGAATAGACGAATTGAAAGTACGTTTATTTCGGTTACTAAATTAAGTATCTAATTCTAACTTGTACAGTTAATAATGCTTCAAT
Organism: Saprospiraceae bacterium; assembly: GCA_016713025.1. Lineage (NCBI taxonomy): Bacteria > Pseudomonadati > Bacteroidota > Saprospiria > Saprospirales > Saprospiraceae > Saprospiraceae bacterium. The sequence goes on from JADJPZ010000004.1 coordinate 2,605,767, forward strand.
CTTACAAAAAAAAAAGCCAACACTCTTTTGTGAAGGCCCCTCTTTATGAAAGCTATTCTTTATAAAAGTTGAGATTAAGATTTAGGATGATAATCAAACTGATCTCAAACTTGATCTTAGTCTTAACCTTAGTTCCCATTCACCTGAATCGTCGCTGTACCACATTTAGGTGTTGGGCAATCATTCGGAAGACCTCCAGCACACTGCACATTTCCGATCACATCTATAAACCCTTGACAAGTCGTTCCCGTTACTTGATCTGTAATAGTAATTCTAAATGTTGCACCTCCACCAGCAGTTCCCGGTCCTAATCTAAATAACTGCGGAATTCCATAAATCCCAGTAGAAGGAGTTATTGAAGTACCGCCATTTACAGAAACCGTATAATTTGTTAATAGACTATTTTGGTTTGTCACAAGTATTCTTGCTAAGATACGATTGTCCGTTATCTTAGAAAGTGTTCCATTATCATCGCATTCATTACTAATTAATGAAATAGGATTAATGGCACAACAAGATCCAATTACTGTCACATTCACCACTGAAGCATCATCCGAACAAGGCATGATTCCTGCTACCGTATATTGAAAAATGGATGATGTGGCGCCTGCTGTTAGTGCATAAGTTCCACCAACCGCATCGAATACACCACCACTTCCAGAAACCCTTGTCCAAACACCACCTAAATCTTCATTACTGATATTATTAAATAAATTTATTACGACCGTTCCACCCTCACACCCTTCTGCTATACCATCATTGCCTGCATTTGGCGCTCTTACTATATTAACCGTCACTACTTCCGTATCTGTAGGACAGCCACCACCACCTACTTGGTAGGTAAATGTACTTGTCGTAGCACCAGGTGCTGGTGTAAACATACCTGTGGCAGCTACGAAGGTGCCTCCTGTACCTGTGGTTCTTGTCCATGTCCCACCTGCATCTTCTCCTGTCAATAAGCTATATAAATCTATCGCTGTGGTACTGTTGTCACAGACTGTTGTCGCACTTCCTGTGCCTGCTGTGGGTGCAGGATTTACTGTGACTGTCACATCTTCTGTATCATTTGGACATGGAGCCGTACCTGTGACTGTATATCTAAACACACTTGTTGTTGCTGTGGATGTGATCGTATAGGTACCACTTGCAGCTGTAAAAGTACCGCCTGTACCACTTACTCTTGTCCATGTGCCACCACTTTGCTCTCCTGCCAATAAATCAAAAAGATTTACTATTACATTATTTCCAGCACACTCTGTGACTGAACTTCCTGTTCCTGCATTCACTGCCGCATTGATATTTACTGTTACTACTTCTGTATCTGTAGGACAGCCTCCACCTCCTACTGTGTAGGTAAATGTACTTGTCGTAGCACCAGGTGTAGGTGTAAACATACCTGTGGCAGCTACGAAAGTACCTCCTGTACCTGTGGTTCTTGTCCATGTCCCACCTGCATCTTCTCCAGTCAATAAGCTATATAAATCTATGGCTGTGGTACTATTATCACATACGGTGGTACTACTTCCTGTACCAGCTGTAGGTGCTGCTGTTACTGTAACCGTGACATCTTCTGTATCATTTGGACATGGAGACGTACCTGTGACTGTATATCTAAACACACTATTTGTTGCTGTGGATGTGATCGTATAGGTACCACTTGCAGCTGTAAAAGTACCGCCTGTACCACTTACTCTTGTCCATGTGCCACCACTTTGCTCTCCTGCCAATAAATCAAAAAGATTTACTATTACATTATTTCCAGCACACTCTGTGACCGAACTTCCTGTTCCGGCATTCACTGCTGCATTGATATTTACAGTCACTACTTCCGTATCTGTAGGACAGCCTCCACCTCCTACTTGGTAGGTAAATGTACTTGTCGTAGCACCTGGTACAGGTGTAAACATACCTGTGGCAGCTACGAAGGTACCGCCTGTACCTGTGGTTCTTGTCCATGTACCTCCTGCATCTTCTCCTGTTAATAAGCTGAATAAATCTATCGCTGTCGTACCGTTGTCACAGACTGTTGTCGCACTTCCTGTGCCTGCTGTGGGTGCAGGATTTACTGTGACTGTCACATCTTCTGTATCATTTGGACATGGAGCCGTACCTGTGACTGTATATCTAAACACACTTGTTGTTGCTGCGGATGTGATCGTATAGCTGCCACTCGCTGCCGTAAAAGTCCCTCCTGTACCACTCACTCTTGTCCATGTGCCGCCACTTTGCTCCCCTGTCAACAAATCAAATAGATTTACTATTACATTATTTCCAGCACACTCTATGACCGAACTTCCTGTTCCTGCATTCGCTGCAGCATTGATATTTACAGTCACTACTTCCGTATCTGTAGGGCAGCCTCCACCTCCTACTGTGTAGGTAAATGTACTTGTCGTAGCACCAGGTGATGGCGTAAACAAACCTGTCGCAGCTACGAAGGTACCGCCCGTTCCTGTGGTTCTTGTCCATGTACCACCTGCATCTTCTCCTGTTAATAAGCTGAATAAATCTATCGCTGTCGTACTGTTGTCACAGACTGGCGTCGCACTTCCTGTGCCCGCTGTAGGTGCTGACGTTACCGTGACTGTCACATCTTCTGTATCATTTGGACATGGAGATGTACCTGTGACTGTATATCTAAACACACTATTTGTGGCTGTAGATGTGATCGTATAGCTGCCACTCGCAGCAGTAAACGTACCGCCTGTGCCACTCACTCTTGTCCACGTGCCGCCACTTTGCTCTCCTGTCAACAAATCAAATAGATTGACTACGGTTCCCGATCCTGCACACTCTATGACCGAACTTCCTGTTCCTGCATTCGCTGCAGCATTGATATTTACTGTTACCACTTCTGTATCTGTAGGACAGCCTCCACCTCCTACTGTGTAGGTAAATGTACTTGTCGTAGCACCAGGTGCTGGTGTAAACATACCTGTGGCAGCTACGAAGGTACCGCCCGTTCCTGTGGTTCTTGTCCATGTACCACCTGCATCTTCTCCTGTTAATAAGCTGAATAAATCTATCGCTGTCGTACTGTTGTCACAGACTGGCGTCGCACTTCCTGTGCCCGCTGTAGGTGCTGACGTTACCGTGACTGTCACATCTTCTGTATCATTTGGACATGGAGATGTACCTGTGACTGTATATCTAAACACACTATTTGTGGCTGTAGATGTGATCGTATAGCTGCCACTCGCAGCAGTAAACGTACCGCCTGTGCCACTCACTCTTGTCCACGTGTCGGCACTTTGCTCTCCTGTCAATAAATTAAATAGATTTACTACGGTTCCTGAACCTGCACATTCTATAATGGAACTTCCTGTTCCTGCATTCGCCGCAGCATTGATATTTACAGTCACTACTTCCGTATCTGTAGGGCAGCCTCCACCTCCTACTGTGTAGGTAAATGTACTTGTCGTAGCACCAGGTGATGGCGTAAACAAACCTGTCGCAGCTACGAAGGTACCGCCCGTTCCTGTGGTTCTTGTCCATGTACCACCTGCATCTTCTCCTGTTAATAAGCTGAATAAATCTATCGCTGTCGTACTGTTGTCACAGACTGGCGTCGCACTTCCTGTGCCCGCTGTAGGTGCTGACGTTACCGTGACTGTCACATCTTCTGTATCATTTGGACATGGAGATGTACCTGTGACTGTATATCTAAACACACTATTTGTGGCTGTAGATGTGATCGTATAGCTGCCACTCGCAGCAGTAAACGTACCGCCTGTGCCACTCACTCTTGTCCACGTGCCGCCACTTTGCTCTCCTGTCAATAAATTAAATAGATTTACTACGGTTCCTGAACCTGCACATTCTATAATGGAACTTCCTGTTCCTGCATTCGCCGCAGCATTGATATTTACTGTTACCACTTCCGTATCTGTAGGACAGCCTCCACCTCCTACTGTGTAGGTAAATGTACTTGTCGTAGCACCAGGTGCAGGCGTAAACATACCTGTGGCAGCTACGAAGGCCCCTCCTGTACCTGTGGTTCTTGTCCATGTACCACCTGTATCTTCTCCAGTCAACAAACTAAATAAATCTATGACCGTCGTACTGTTGTCACAAACTGTTGTAGGGCTACCTGTACCTGCTTCGGGGCAAGTATAGAATCCTACATCATACGTGTGATTTACAGCTCCTTCTATAGGAGACGTAATTTGTATAGTAGGAAAACTGCTAATAATTGTCGCATCACTATCATTGATATCATTTCCAGTTCCAATAGTAGAATTTGCTACTGTTAAAAAATAATCAGTTCCCGACAATGTTAACATGCCAGATGAAAATTGTGTCTCTCCAAATACGATATTGTAGGCTGTACTGGGCAAAACAATGGTATCTGCTCCTGTTCCTATCCAATTTAAATTAGGGTCAGAAGCAGATGTTGATGAAAAGTAATACTGACCTATCGAATTTGTCAATGTTTCTGCAATTTTGACACCGCCTTTATATAAGCTTACCCTTACACCGTTTAATGGTGTTTCATCTGGGTCCTGAACACCATCAAGATCCCTATCATACCATACATAATTACCTATTTCTATATACGTGGGACGCGCACATGCCAATTCAGCATCTCCCAAGCCAGTTGCTTTAGCAAAGGTTCCAGCCTCCGTGTTTGTACCAGTTGTATTATATAATTGAAATGCATTTTCACTCAAACCAGTAGTATTACTTAAAAATCGTACACCACCTGCATTGGCATTATTATCAATTGGGTCCATAACCGAATGTATAACTTGTCCAGAACCGTTCCGAATAGCTAAGCCGCCAACACCATTCTCAGCATGTTGTAATTTAATACCAAATGGCGAAGATGTGCCAAAGTCAAAGTAAAAATTATCGTTATAAAATTCACCAAACCCAGGTCCTTGGCTATTGCCGACACCTGCTCCTATACTTTCACCTACGATTCCATTATTTTCTAACACAAATGAAGTCCCAGTACTTCTAAGTCCTCTCAATATATCTCCTCCATTTATAGTATTAAAGTTTCCTGTTCCCGCTGCATTAGAAGTACCAGTACCATCAGGAGCTAAATTTCTAAATCCTCCTTGAAATCCAGTCAAATCTCCGAAAGCCAATACAATAGATTCGTCTACATCTAAATCAATATCCAATAATATTGGTTCAGGATGAATTAAAATGGAGTCTCTTCCATTTCCAGCTACGCCGTTTACTTTTGTATTCCAGTCATATGTCCAAGGATGCCAACCTGTTTCATTTGGATAGTTTCTTTGTGGATATCCTTTGGGATAAGTTAATGGAAAATCAAACGCGGGTGCAGCTACAAAAGTGGTAGTATTATTATTAAAAGTATATACATATGCTCTCAGATCTTTCTTATCTTGAGACGTGATAGCATTACATACACCACCCACATAAACTAGCCCCTTTTTCCATTTCAGTGCCCAAGGCTTGAACTCACCTCCTGTACAGTTTGGATCAGGAATGTCATAAGAAGTTACATTCGCTGCAGTAGGTAATGTATTTGATGTGTTATATCCATTTAAATCTACTCTGTACAGTTTTTTGTCAAATAGATTTACAAAAAATAAGAATCTTCCATTATCTGAAATATCAATATCACCAATACCTACATTTCCTATAGCTAAATAAGCTGCAGCATCAGCAGAAGGGCCTCCTGTAGTTGTTGCCAATCCTCTTGCACTATTGGAAGGTATGGAACCTACATTGATACCCAAATCAGCTGCTACATCTAAGGAAGCTACAACTTTACTGCCTGATGTGATTGATGGGTCAATAAAATAAATACCACCAAGACCCTCAGGACCAAGACCTACATGTCTTTTGAGCGTGGCAGAAGCTATTAATTGTTTCTTTAGATTATTATAGGCAATCCCCCAGGTAGAACCAACTTGTGCCCCTGTTGCTAAATGCTGAATCAACGCAGGATTGTCCCCACTGGCTGTGTATGGAAATCCTACTATAGCATCCAAATTAGCAACTGCACTACCTGAAGCTAATGGGTCTCCATTAATATAACAAGGGACATAAACTGTAGGGTTTGCATCGCAATAGTCTTCGTTATTCAGCACCCCTAGATCGATGTTACAACTTGGAGCATTTACAAATTGCGTTGTAGTATTACCATCGGATCCATTTGGAGTTCCCATTCTCAAAATTACTCCAAGCGTAAATTCAACCCTCACAGGATATTTATTTAACGGCACATTTACGGACCAAAAACCAAATCTACCACTAGTTGTATTGTAAACTGTTCCATCTACATCTATGACACTTATGGCAACATTAGATTGTCCTGAAAAAGCTTCTGAACTATTCTTAACGCCATTCGCATCATAAGCAAAAAAAACTTGGCCTCCTACATCGTTTGTAGGGCTGCAACTCATCGGAAAACAACTCACAGGTAAATTAAAGGTACCGGAAGTATTACATCCAGCATTGGTAGTAAAAGCAGCAGTTATGGGATTTCCTGTACTTCCATTAGCATCCAGTGTAAATGCTATGATCTGCGGTGATACTAAGTTTGTAACCCCTGTCGTATCATCATACACTAATGTCCTCATACCCGTGTATACATATCTTGTTTGCCCACCCGCGACTACAGCTATACTATCATTTAGGGGAGCATTTTGCCAGGCAACTTCTATACTTAATGTAGCTTTAGCTTCTCCACTGGCAATATAACATCGAGAAACAGTAATTTTTGGAATGTAATACTACATTGTCCAAATGAAAATGACCTACTAAGGTAAAAATAATTAAAAATAAAATTTTTGCTTTCATGTTTTTTTAAATGATTTTATAATTATACATATGGCGTATTAATGTATAAGGTCATTATCATTTATATAAGAAAACAGGTTGGTTGGTTCAAATTAAAGTGCAAATAAAATACACTTTAATTAATAAGAATACACATCATAATGTTCAGTACATTTTTATGTATAATAATATTGAATATTTTTATCATATGTTAAAATAAAGACGGTTTAATTTGTTTTACTTTTCCAAATTTAAAACTTTACTAAGGTGTTGCCATAAAATAGGTTTCTCAGTTGATAAATCTCATTCGAAAAGACGACTTATGTTTATTTTTTGGTTGAGAATAAGTGGGTTCCAAAATGTCGATTCCACTTACTCTACTACATTCCAATTTTCAAAGCTTCATTTCGATTCATGGAAAGGTGAGGAATCTGATTTGGATGTAAATTGACAAAGTACAATTAGTTGTTTTTAACAGATATTCGTAGCCACTTCTCACATTAGAATTAAACCAAAATTGCGTTTTTGTCAGTTTATAATGTAGAATCAGGTTTTAAGTAAAAAAAAAGAGCCTTCACTCTTTTGCAAAGACCCCTCTTTATGAAAGCGTTATTCTTTATGTTGCTTGATTTGAAGAACTTCTTTATCCCGCCTGATGCGGGACATCGCTGCGCTTCGTTTGCTAGATATACAGATTTGCTTGCAAGCAGTTCTGTGATTCAGCAATTCAACAATTCAGCAAATCAACAAATCTGCATTTTTATTTAATTTCCATTCACCTGAATCGTCGCTGTACCACATTTAGGTGTTGGGCAATCATTCGGAAGACCTCCAGCACACTGCACATTTCCGATCACATCTATAAACCCTTGACAAGTCGTTCCCGTTACTTGATCTGTAATAGTAATTCTAAATGTTGCACCTCCACCAGCAGTTCCCGGTCCTAATCTAAATAACTGCGGAATTCCATAAATCCCAGTAGAAGGAGTTATTGAAGTACCGCCATTTACAGAAACCGTATAATTTGTTAATAGACTATTTTGGTTTGTCACAAGTATTCTTGCTAAGATACGATTGTCCGTTATCTTAGAAAGTGTTCCATTATCATCGCATTCATTACTTATTAGCGAAATAGGATTAATGGCACAACATCCTGTAGGAGCATTAAATGTAGTGCTACAAGTAGTGCTACAATTATTGAAGTCTGTTACTGTAACTGTATAAGTTCCAGCACCAAGATTCATTCTAGTTGACCCCATAATACCTCCACCCCAATTATATGAAAATGGTGCAGTGCCATTAGATACATTTACGGTCACAGACCCATTGGTCGAATTACTACAAGTAGGTTCAGAATTTTGAGTAATTGTACAACTTGGAGGATTTAAGTTGGATGCCACCATTGCGGAACAAGTTGCCGTACAACCTGTAGTCGTGCTCGTCACCGTGACGGTATAGGTCGCATTGCTTAAACCTGTGATCGTCAGGTAGTGCCTCCATTGCTCCACAAATAGGTCACTCCTGTGGCGGTCACTGTGGCGGTCCCGTTTGGTGTGGCACAATTGCTGTTGTCCGTCTTTGCGCAGGTCACTGTAGGAGGTGTCACTGTGCTTCCAACTATGGCTTGGCAAGTATTGGTACAGCTTGTCGTAGTATTGGTTACTGTCACTGTATAGGTGCCCGCACTCAACCCGGTGATATTCGCTGTCGTTGCCCCCGTACTCCATAATATCTGATTAGCATTGGTGGTCACTATCGCAGAACCGTTCGGAGTAGCGCAATTGGTATTATCCATCGGAGTACATGTTGCTGTAGGCAAGGTTGTCGTCGTTGCTACTATAGCAGAGCACGTATTGGTACAACCTGTAGTCGTGCTCGTCACCGTGACGGTATAGGTCGCATTGCTTAAACCTGTGATCATCGAGGTAGTGCCTCCATTGCTCCACAAGTAGGCCACTCCAGTAGCCGTTGCTGTTGCTGTCCCGTTTGGTGTAGCACAGTTGCTGTTGTCCATCTTTGAGCAAGTCACTGTTGGATTTGTAGTAGTATTTGTTATCACAGCCTGACAAGTAGCTGTACAATTAGGTAGAAAATCATCTGTAACAGTAACTGTATAAGTTCCTGATAATTTGCCTGAGATGGATGAAGTCGTTTCACCACTGCTCCACAAATAGGTAATCGTACCTTGTCCTCCCGTTACGGTTATGCTTGCGCTGCCATTTATAGGGGTACAATTGGTTTGTGGCATAGGATTACAAGTTACCATTATATTGCATGAATTGCAAGTAATAGCAGGCGTCATCACTGTATAGTCCACAAAACAATTAGCGCGAAGAAAAACTCTTACTGTGTACTGTGTATTATGAACGAGATTAGGTATAGTTGCTGTTCCACCAACTATTTGAGTAGCTCCAGCAAAATTTGGACCAGTATATGTTGCACCCGTACTAAAACCATATCTTGTAACGAAAGTAGCTCCTGTAATATTAATACTTGCATTATTATTCGGTGTGCTTCCTGTACATGTGCCTTGGACAGGTGTAACTGTCGCAGCCGGCGTACCAGCACAGATGGTAAACATAGATGTTTGTGCAGTGCAACCTTTACCAGGACTTGCACCCAATGATAAAGCGAATGTTCCGCAACCTTCCCCTGTGATGGTAACACTATTGTCACATGGGTCAAAAGTCATACCTGTAAGCGTACCTTGTGGCACCCAGGATGATCCACAAACAACTCCGTCACAGTCATCAAAAGCTTCCACATTCAAAAAGTATTTAGCCCCTACGGTGGCACATACTCTCCTGTTAAAAGTTGACTGTAATGTAGGGCAGCACTCTTTTAATATCCCTATAGCTTTGGCTGCTGTAAAACCTCCTGGTCCTGAATTACCCGGCACACTTGCGCCTAGATAATTCAAATTAAGGTCAAAAGAAGACACACAATCATCATTATTAGATGCTGTGGACACATGAAGACAATTGCAAGTTTCGCTGTATGCTACTCCTGCCGCTAAATACCATCCTCCATCACCATCAGTACCATCATAGGCAGTGGCGGCCACAAACTCACCGTTGCTATTATACTTTAAAAGTCTTGCTGTTGCCTGATTAGACTGTCTTTCTACAATATATAGATTTCCTGCCATATCTGTAGTCATACCTCTCATGAAAGTATTAGGAACTGTCTCTTTTACTCCTACAGTTAGTGTACCATCTCCAGGACTTATCCACTCTGGGATACATACTCCGCTACCAAAATCTGCTGCGGTATATCTTAGCACTGCTGCTTTATTTTCTGTATTATTTCCTGTGCCTTTATATGCAGAATAAAAGTATCCAGTTCTTTTATCATAATAAAATCCCCAATCATTTCCCTCTCCTTCACAATTATCAATACCATTGATATAATTTCCAGTGCATAAATTAAATGCTCCTACATCAGACTGGCTATTTCTATTAATGTAAAGCGTATTTCCAATGGAAGCAAAATTCCATCCACCTTCACCTGAAATCACAAAATTAGATTCAGGAAAGATATTACCCTCACAATCCAATTTCCTTACATCACCACTACTCGTTTCGGCGATGTACAAAAATCCGTTAAGATCAAAAGCGATACCATGTGGCTCATCCAGGTCATCACCTGTGGTATTATTATCATACCATGCCAGTGGATTGGTAGGTGTGACCACACCACTTGCATTAACCTCTGTAAGACTGCCATCTGCATTAACAAGGTACTTATGCACTTTCCCTCCTCCTGACGGCTCATTGAGATAGATGTATTCTTGACAATTACAAACCCCTGCTGGCATACAACTTACAGGAGCAGTATAGTTTACGGTACCTATACAAGTATTATCTGCTGAAAATACTGCATTGATTGTTTTATTACCTCCATCAGATATTTGGCCAGTAATTGTATAGTTCAGTGGGCTAGTAAAAGGCGCATTGAATACTTGAGTGCCTCCTCCAATGATACTAACAGTAAGGGTACCGGTCGATGGGGGGTTGCTAAAAATGACTTGTCCTGATACCGAATATCTATTATTAGCTGGATTACACGTTCCAGGTGTAGCAGTTACATTGGTAATCATACAGATTGCTACCGCATTAAATTGCAAATCCAAATCCCCTAGACCTGCTGCCTTCCCAAAAACGGTTGGGTCGTCGGTAGGAAAGGCTTGTTGAGAATAGATGGTGTTATTCATCCATAATCCACCATTATCTTTGATCTCCCCTGTGGTTGCATCTATAAAGCCTACTGAACCTTGGTCACCTCCCGGTGACATAGGAATGAGTATTTCATTTTCGCCTGGTTTTATTGCTAAACTTCCTCCAAAATCCCAATTATCGTGGGCATAGTGATTCCTAAAAAAACTAATAGAATTATAACCAGCTGTTCCAGTAGGACATTGTCCACCACTCTCAATAGTCCAAGGCCCGCCAGCTGCACCACATGCCTTTAACATTTGACCTCCAAAACCATTATATTGTACAGCATCTTGTCCTCCACTTGGAAAGGTATACCCTGATATTACAGTTGACCAATCCTTAGAAATATTTCTAAGACCAATTATCATGTTATTTCCATCAAATTCAATATCTGCTATAACAGGACGTGGTAAGTCTCGTAACCATTGACCCCCACTTGTTGGATATGCTGAATTGGCAGGCAACCAATAATACCACTTCGATTCATTACTACCTGCATCTCCCCCCGAACACTGCCCATCATTCCATGTTGCACCTTGAAAACCAAAAGATAATACCGGAGTCAAATTATAAGTAGATGATGTAACATTAAATTCAAATACATGTGCTCCAAGATTTGGCGTTGTCAAACTGGAGCAATTGTTTGTATTATGTGTAGATGGCAATGAAACTGATTCTCCTGAACTAATGATCCCTACAAATACTTTGGTAGCTGTAACTTTCAACCCAAAAGGACGAAAATCTAAATTTTCATTACTAGTATATGTACTATTATATGTTGGCCCTCCTGTAATACCTGGTATAGGGTAAGTCCCCAAAATTGTTCCTGATGGTAATGCTATTTTATACAATGACCTATTGAACAAATTCATAGCCCACAGTGTATTGCCATCAGGCGAAACATCAATATCTCCCCAACCTACACGTCCTATATGATTAAAAGAAGCAGGGTCAGCATTCATACCACTACCATTGGAAGCTCTTGGTGTTGTCCCCGCAGCTGCGCCAATATCAAGCAATACCGTAACTGTAGATGGTCCACCACCAGATGTAGGCGGTGTAAGCGCGTATATAGCTCCTGCAGATCCAAATCCAGCAGGATTGCCTCCGTTTCCGGGTCCAAGCATGGCAAAAGATTTAACATATGCTGCTGCATAAGCTCTATTTTGTGTAGGTGAATATGCAATACCATATACAGAACCCACTTGACCTGCGTTAGCCCATATCTTATCATGTGTTGGCATAACATTGCCAGGTACTTCTACCCTTGTATTATATGGGTCTGATATAACTGCAGCTGCGGTGTTTTGTGGTGCAGTTCTGATATCTCCTCCTACAAAACAGGAGATAATAACATCAGGATTTGCAGGATAGGTTTGACCCATCAAAAAGGTGCATCCTGATAGAAAAATCATTAGAACTAAAATCTTTGCTTTCATGAGAATGAATATTTTTTATATTAATAAAACAATTAGAGCATCACGATACATGATGCAAGCTTATAGGTAAAATATCATTCTTTGTCAGATAGGTGGTTCAAAATTTAGACATCTTGCAAAAAAATGAAAATAAGTATCGCTCGATGTGCAAAATTCTGATGCAAATGTAAAATGCTAAATATTATAAATAATAATAATATAAATTAAGTACATTTTCATGTATATCATTTTTAATTAAATGATGATTAAATGCCGTTTAATAAAGTAAAACCATTTTAAATTCTAAATTTGCAGCAAAATAGTACTGATTAATGTTGAGATATAAAGGCTTTTTGATATTGATAATTATTCATCTTTGTGTGTTCAAAGCAAAAGGTATAGATACTTTTAAAGATAGGGCTGCTTCTCTGAAGGCTATCAATAAATTATACAAGGAAAATAGAGACTCTTTGGTGGTCCAGCTTGGCCTTGAATATCTTAAGAAATATCCCAATCAAGTTTCTGATTCCATATATTGTAAAATACAAAAGAAGATAGGTGACAGCTTCCAAAGATTAAAAGACTACCAACTAGCTCAAAAACATTTAAACACTGCGTTGACATGTTTTAAGGAAATACCCGATAGTATTGGTATGATGAACACTTTGTACAAACTAAGTTTAAACGCTTTTTATCAATCTCAATACAGGGAAGGTCTTGAACAATGTGATCAATTGCTTGCTATTGCAGATCCATGCAAAAATATACAATGGGTAGAAGCGATGAATTTCAAAGGTGTTATTTATAGAAATACTGGTTCATATCAGAAAGCTATCAAAACATACCAATTAGTTCTGCAATACATTGACAAAAGTCATGAATATTACAAAATGACGATCACAAATCTTGCAAGTGCTTTAGAAAACAACGGAGATTATCTTGACGCCATTAGTTACCTTAATATACTTTTAAAATTATCATTAGATGAGCAAAATATAACGGGTCAGGTATTAGCATATAATGGTATTGGGTATTGCTATTATGCTCTAGGTAATGATACTAAGGCATTAGAAATGTACCATAAGGCTTTTCATTTAGCTCCTAATGCAGAAAAACAAATAGAACTTTCCACCTTAAGGGAACGTATGGGCCTGTCGTATAAAAGACTAGGGAATATAAAAAAGGCTGAAGCACTATTTCAACAAAATTATAAAGAAGCAATACAAGAAAAAGATTCTAGCTCATTAGCTTATGCGCTGCTTCAACTTGGCGAAATGGATCATCAAAATGGTAAATATACTGAATCAGAAATAAAACTTTTCGAATCACTCCAGTTATTTGAACGTTTTGACATCAGGAGTGGTCATACCTTTGCATTACTTGAACTAGCAATATTATATCGCAAAAAAGGAGAAAATGCATTGTATCAAAAATATATAAAGGCGGCTTATCAGAAAAGTAAAACCCTTGATGATAAAATTTTAACACTTACGATATACAATGAATTGGCTAGTATTAAAGACAAAGTGCCTTTTTTAAAAATGGAAGATTATGAATCCATTAACAATATTTTGTTTGAAGAGTATTCCAATAAAAACAAGTTGACTACCCAGCTTTTGCAAATGCAAATGAAAGAAATACAATTAGAAAATTTAGTCAATCAACAAAAGCAACAAAAATTGATTGAAGATAAAAAAGACTTATTTACTAATCTAATAATCCTCGCTGTAGTATTAATATTGCTTTCGATGTTTTTCATTTATTATATATTTCAAAATAATAAAACTATCAAGTTATATAAACTTATAGAAGATCAGCATCAAAATATGAAATTGTATTACATGGCTTTATCTCATGATTTAAAACATCCATTACTGTCCATACAGAGCCAAATCAAACAATTAGAAACAACTAGCCAAAGTGAAGAAGAAAAGAATATTATCACAAAAAGAATCTTATCAGTACTTCATTTGAGCCAAAGATTGATCCATATTTTTGATCTAGAGTCGTCTGAATTACATTTTAGGAAAATCAATATTATAGAACTCATGGATGATATTTTAGATATGCTAGATCATGAATATCAAGGAATAAAGTCAATGGTACATGTTAAAAGCGAAACGCATACTTTTGTTGCAGATACTTTTTTAATGCGACAATTATTCAATAATCTATTGATCAATTCCTTGCAACACAATTCAAATAAGGAAAATTTGAAAATTTTGATACATCATTTCAATGAAAATGACATTCAATATCTTGAATATAGTGATAATGGAAAAGGAATTCAGAATGAGTTAATTGATCAGATTTTCCAACCAGGTTTCACTACTAAAAACACCAATAATAAATCTGTAGCTGGATTAGGAATGTTTATTATAAAAAAGATCATTGAAAAACATAATGGCTTGGTTAAGATTATACCCAATGCAAACTTTAATGGATTTAAAATAGTATTACAATTACCTATAAAAGCATAAAATTAAAACATTATAAATTCCTATATTTATTTATAGCTTGTACTTTTGAAGATACATTGAGTTTTGAATACAAACTTCTAATTCTTCCCCGCACACCATCTAACGTAATTCCAATTTTATCACTTATCTTATTGTAAGACCACCCTTCAGCCAAGAGATTTAACAATTCCATATCTTTTTTAGAAAGCTTTGCTTCTAGCTTTTTAGAATTTTCCCCTTTCGATAGATACTGAAGCAGTTTTGTAGCCATAATAGGAGATATTATAGCTCCTCCATTTCTGATGATATTAAAGTTTTGTATGAGTCTTTCAGTGTTAAAATCTTTAATGATATAGCCTCTAGCACCCAAATGAATGGCATCAATCAAATGATTATATTCTTCACTAATGGAATACATTATGATTTCTATTTTGGGAAAAGAAGCAATGATTTGTGGGATAAAATGAATACTTAATGAATTGGCTAAATATATGTCAAGAAATAAGTAAATTTTTTGATTTTCAAATACCTTTAGCCTTAGAAATTCTTCAATAGAATTTGTTGCAGACAAACAAACCACATTTTCTGCTTGTAAAGTAGCTTTCCTAAATGTATTTAAAACATTATCATCATCATCTATGATGGATACATTCATGGTAAAAAATTTGCTCATTGAATATAAATTTTGATGTAAATGTATGTCTTTCACACATAAACCAAAAATAGAAACATAATAAATAGCATTATCATGTACATTTAATTCTGCGAATTAAAATTTTAATTAAGTTGATTAAATAAAAATGAATTTGCTTCTATTGGTTCAAAATTAAATCCAAATTTATTGCACAAATGGATTCAAAAGATGTGTAAATTTGTTACCAAGTTATAATAGTTATTAAATTTTATGATGTTTAAGTATACACAATATGATTTCAAATTCTAGTCTTCATTACCAAATCCTTAAAGGAATAATTGAAGTTGGCTATGCACCAACAATAACTGAGCTTTCAATTATTTTCAATTCTGATTCTTACGAAATAATTAAAGCATTAAATGACTTACAAGATTATCATGGAGTTGTTTTGCACCCCAACGAACCAAAAATATGGGTTATTCACCCATTTTCGTTAGCACCTACAAATTTTTATGTTGAAACCCAAAACGGACAATGGTGGGGAAACTGTGCTTGGTGCTCCTTAGGTATTGCAGTCATTTTAAAAGAAGACGTCAAAATCACCACAAACATCGGTGCAGAAACCAAACAAGTGGAAATCAATATTGTAGACGGAGAAATAGTAGAAAATAATTATTTCATTCATTTTCCTATTCCCATGAAAAATGCTTGGGATAATGTAATTTATACTTGCAGCAATATGTTAATATTTGAAAACGAACAGCAAATAAAAGCATGGTCAAAAAAACATAACATACCTGAGGGAGACATTCAACCAATAGAAAAAATATGGGCATTTTCAAAAAATGGTACGGCAACCACTTAAACCCAGAATGGACTAAATGGACCGTGGAAGATGCCAAACGTATATTTAAAGAATATAATCTCGTTGGAAACATTTGGAACTTAGGAGACTCCAAAGATAGATTTTGATTTATGAGCTATAATTGAAATTAAACCTTAAACATCCAACCATAAACCTTAAACTTACCCTTAGTTTTCTTAATGAAAACCTATTGCTATCTAACGCTTCAGCTCAAAGCTCTTAATTTCCCTTAGTGACTCCTCTGTGCCTTATGACTAAAATTACTTATTCATAGTTTACTTTAGTGACCCTTTAATGCTTTGAGTGGATATGTTTCTTCAATTCCAATCGATCATAAAACTCATTGCTAGAGCAAGTTTCAGTCTGTTTTAAGCATGGTTTTCTACCCCATAGTGGATAGACTTGTCTACCCCATAGTGGGTAGATAAATGTAGCTTGTGCTTATTCCACACAACATCCACCTTACAAATAAAAATTAAATCTTACCGTATCGAATGCATGCCACTTTTTTTCAGAAAGATTAAACTCTGGAGAAGTTACAGTTAAACCATAGGTCAAACTAGAGTTTTTAAATCTCAAAGAAGTAAACAGCTTTGAATTAAATACTATTCTTTGCACTTCATTGGACTTTAATTCTCTAAATGAATTCGGGTCGTCATCAAAAGGATCATTTTCGAAAGTTTGGTAAATCCCTACACCTTCAAGCATAGTATTGTGTATCACATAATTCAAATTGGGCGTGCAGAAACATCTGATATCAACGCCAACACTAGAAATAATAATAACATCGTATGGCGCAGTCTCAATATTGTAATTTTATCTGCAGATCAGGAAATAGAAGTATCTATGGATGTTTCCAACCCATCAAAATTTGCATCTCAAATAGTTTTCCAAGATCTTACCAAATTTCCAACGAGACCATTTTTCAAAACAGGTCAGATCACTACAATACCAGACGAAGCATTGTTGAAAATTTGGGTTCGAGGAAAAGCAAAGCCAGTAGGTTTTAAGTTTGACGGTAAATCTATGTTAGTAAACAGTGTACTATCTTCACTTGACAATCTGATCATACCACCAAATTTTAAAGGTAAGCTCAAAATCAGATTTAAAAAGAACAAATACACCCCAAATAGCGAATTCCATTTTAGTGTAAAACAGTACCTATTTGGCCGCAATAGCAAAAAAAATATTGTAGGCGGTGTAGACTATACCATCCAAAATTTCATCACACAGTAATCACAGTTTAGGTATGTTGTCGTCTTTTGTGCGTCAGCATACCTTTTTTTACTTCAATTTTCCTAACCATAAGTCGGAGTCTGTTTTATGCCTAACATATACAACTTGTCATCCTTAATGGGTACCGAAATTCATTTCGGTAAAAAATATCCACCGTTGGCCGAAGCGTCTCCGCTACGATGCAGTATCACCAGTCATCCTGCCTGTACTCCGTTCCCGTTGTCCAAAGTCTCGGAATCGTGGACCCTTATCCAACGGTCTCCTGACCGCCGACAAGAATCCATTTTACTGGCCTTTTAATCTCCGATTGAAAGCAACAATTTTTGCTCTCTAACACTTCAGCCTAAATTTCTTAGTTCCCGTAGTGAAAACCTTTGTGCCATTAGTGGTAAAGTATCTTTAACGCTTCAGCGTCACAAGAGTGGTTAATCAAATAAACGATGTGGTCTCATGAAATACGTTGACAGCAAAAATGTGGAAAACTTTTCACAAATTTGCAAATATGAGTACAAAAGAACGAGAAAAGTATTCTCAGAGAGCTTTAAGAAGCAAAAAGTAGACTTAATAGAAAGTGGCAAAATGACCACTGGATCAGTTGCTGCCCAATTTGATGTGAGTTATGCGGCTGTTTACCAATGGGTCAAAAAGTATGGAAAGGTCAGTCCACCGGATAAGATAGTCATTGAGACGGACAGCGATTATCTGAAAGTTTTGGAATTGCAGAAAGAGAAGTCTAATCTTGAGCGGATCTTAGGCAAGCAACAGATCAGAATTGATTATTATGAGACACTTATCGAAATGGCCAAAGAGCATTACAAAGAGGATATTGAGAAAAAATTTTTAAAAAAGTAATCACCCGTCTTCATAGCAATAAAAAGTCGTACAGTATGCAATCAGTGTATAGAGAATTAGGGCTGAGCAGACAAGCCGTGCATCAGCAGTGGAGTCGGGATGATAGACAAACAATGCAATATGAGCAAATTATCCCCATAGTGAGGGAATGGAGGATCAAACATCCACGTATGGGAAGCCGTGCATTGTATTATAGTATAAAAAATGTTGGTGGCATTGACCTTGGACTGGGAGTCAATAGGTTTGAACAACTCATGAGTACTTCAGGTTTGACCATCAAGCCTGGTAGAACAAGAATAGTAAAGACAAGTGACGGAAAAGGTAAAGGCGATTATCCCAACCTGATCAATGGGCTCATATTGGATAATGTGAATCAACTCATTGCTGGTGATATTACGTATTATAATATTGATGGTCAGTGCAGTTACATATTCACGTTAAAGGATATTTATTCGCAAAGGGTACTAGGACTGATACCGTCTTTAACTATGGAAGCTTCCATCGCCATACAGTGCCTGGAACAAGTATTTATGTTGCGTAAAGATATAAATTTACAGGGATGTATCCATCATTCTGACAATGGCTCTCAATACAACTCAACAGCTTATAAAAAAATGTTGACAGATGCAGGGATGCTAATTAGCAGAGCTGAAAATTGTTTGGAAAATGGAAGTGCCGAAAATTTAAATTCCATTGTTAAAAATATGTACCTCAAACCTTGGAGTATACGCACCTTCAAAGAGCTAGAGCAAGCGTGCCAGGAATTGATTTATATCAATAATCACCAAAGAGCCATCGAACAATTAGGACAGCTAAGCCCTGTACAATTTGAACAATTAGTGGCAAAGTTGCATCCTGAAGAAAGACCTAAAAAAGTATTATATGATTTTGACAGCTAAGCGGGACATGGGGTTTTTAAGGCATGATTCCCTAAATTGGAATGTAGGTTATAAAAAGTCAAGGAGCATTTTAAATGTGCTCCTCGACCGAACCTTACGTTCCACTTTGAGTAATTATGATATTCCTTCCAAGGTTGCTCCCCAGCAGAGCCTTAGTCCGCTTCACATAATCGTCAAAACAAAGGTACAGTATTATTATTTATTTCTTAACTTTACGTTTTCCACATGTTGTTATAAGTTACAACATTGTTGTCAACGAAAATCATGAGAGCTCACGACTCAACTTTAAACATTCAACATTAAACCTTAAACTTTCAACCATAAACCTAAAACTTACCCTTAGTTTCCTTAATGAAAACCTTAGTGCTATCTAACGCTTCAGCGCAAAACTCTTAGCTCCCTTAGTGAAAGCTTTGTGTTCTTAGTGGTAAAGTATCCTGATAAATAAATTTTACTTTGTACGGCAGCTACTCAGAAACATTTTATCTTTTTCTATCCTTATTGAAACTTAATTTTTCATTTTGTAGTTAATGTACTTAAATAAATATTTCATCTAGCTTGAGAGTATTATTACAAGATATTGCTGAAATCCAAACAGGTGTATTTGCAAAACCAAATGTAGATGGTGATGTGGTATGCCTTCAGGCCAATGATTTTGATGAAAATGGAAACCATTTGGGATTTTGGACACCAACTATTTCTGGAGATAATCTCCACTCAAAACATTTTCTAAACCAAGGTGATGTCTTATTTGCAGCCAAGGGAAACAAAAATTTCGCAGCTGTTCGTAACCATAGTCTACCTTTAGCTGTAGCATCCACCTCTTTTTTTGTCATTCGGCTTTATAATACTGATATCTTGCCCGAATATTTAAAATGGTTCCTTAATCATCATGATACACTAAACATACTAAAATCCGAAGCCAAAGGAACTGCTATTCCTTCTATTTCCAAAAAGTCCTTAGAACAAATAGAAATACCATCCATTCCTTTACACAAACAAAACTTAATCCTAAAAATTGATCAATTAAGGATCAGTCAAAAAGTACTCTTGCAAAAAATCGCATCTTTGAGAGACCAATTAATTCAACGACAATTAAACAAAGCAATAAACAGTTAATATGACCAAAACAATCACACAAAAAGACATCAATGATGCCGTTTGGAAAGCTTGTGATACCTTCCGTGGTAGTATAGACCCTAGTATTTACAAGGATTATATACTCACCATGTTGTTTATCAAGTACCTGAGCGATGTCCACGATGACAAATTTGACGCTTATCTAGCCAAATATAATGGAGACCAGGAACGAGCCAAAAGAGCTATGCAACACGAACGTTTTGTGGTTCCTGAGCATAGCCATTTTAACTATCTCTACGAACATCGCAATGATTCCAATATTGGTGAGCTAATAGACATCGAACTCGAAGATCTCGAAGAAGCCAATAGAGAGAAGCTCTACAGCGATGATGGTGCAGGTATCTTCCAAAATATCAATTTTAATAGTTCTGTCTTAGGTGATACCAAAGATAAAAATACGAGACTCAAAAACCTCTTATTAGACTTCAACAAAGATGCACTCAACCTGCGTCCATCAAGATTGGCAGGCAATGATATCATAGGTGGAGCGTATGAATACCTCATATCCAATTTTGCTAGTGATGCCGGTAAAAAAGCTGGGGAATTTTTCACACCTGCAGAAGTTTCCACTTTACTCGCGAGATTAACAAAGTCAGCTCCAGGTTCACGAATATGTGACCCAACTTGTGGCTCAGGATCATTACTAATCAAAGCTGGCCAGGAAGTCGGTTCTGACAATTTTTCGCTTTATGGTCAGGAAGCCAATGGATCCACTTGGGCATTGGCAGTGATGAACATGTTTCTACATGGATTTGACAATGCTACTATCCGATGGGGAGACACCATCCGAAATCCGAAGCTCAAAGAAGGAGATGCGCTGATGAAGTTTGATACCGTAGTGGCCAATCCACCTTTCTCATTAGACAAATGGGGCAAGGTCGAAGATAAAGACGGTGACAAAACCACCATTTCTTACGATCCAGAGACAGACCAATATCAACGATTTTGGCGTGGAGTTCCTCCCAAAAGTAAAGGAGACTGGGCGTTTATCTCCCACATGATTGAGACCACCTACGAAGGCAAGGGCAAAGTAGGTGTAGTGGTCCCGCATGGTGTCCTATTCCGTGGGGCAAGTGAAGGCAAAATCAGACAAAAGACTATCGAAGAAAATATCCTGGAAGCTGTCATCGGACTTCCTGCCAATTTGTTTTTTGGCACAGGCATTCCAGCGGCCATCTTAATCTTTAATAAAGCGAAGGGCGATAATAAAAATGTTCTTTTTATCGACGCTAGCAAACACTTTGAAAACGCCAAAAACCAAAACAAACTTAGAGAATCAGACATAGCGCACATTGTAGATACCTATCGCAAATTTAATGAAGGAACTTTGGCACCAGGTGTCATAGAAGATAAATATAGCTACGTAGCCACGCATGATGAAATCGTCGAAAACGACTTTAATCTCAATATACCTCGATATGTAGACACCTTTGAAGAAGAAGCGGAAGTGGATATTGCTACAGTACAGACAGAAATCGAGCGCTTAGAAAGTGAACTTAAGGAAGTAGAATCCCAAATGAGTAGGTATTTACAAGAGTTAATAGACTAAGACCTTATGGCAAAAGAATTAAAAAAGGCAGCAGAAGGATTTAATGAGGTATTACTTTATACCACTCCAAATGGGAAAGTAAAGGTAGAGATCTATTTGCAAAACGAAACCATCTGGCTTACCCAACAGAAAATTGCAGAGCTTTTTGGGGTACAACGACCGGCGATCACAAAGCATTTGAAAAATATTTTCGAATCAGGGGAATTAAAAGAAGAAGTGGTTAGTTCCATTTTGGAACAGCCCACCCAACACGGTGCAATAGCGGATAAAATCCAAGTATCTAAAGTAAAATTTTATAATCTAGATGCCATCATTTCAGTAGGCTATCGTGTGAATAGTAGCCAAGCCACTGCTTTCAGAATATGGGCAACAGAAAGGCTAAAAGAATACATCATCAAAGGATTTACTATGGATGATGAACGGCTCAAAAACCCTAACAACATCTTTGGCAAAGATTATTTTGAAGAACAACTCGCACGCATACGTGACATACGTAGCAGTGAACGCAGGTTCTATCAAAAGATCACAGACATCTATGCACAATGCAGTGCCGACTATAGACCAGATGATGATATCACTAAAACCTTTTTCGCTACTGTACAAAACAAATTGCATTGGGCGATCACAGGACAGACAGCTGCAGAAATTGTATCATCCCGAGCAGACAGCACGAAAGAAAACATGGGTCTGACCCACTGGAAAAATGGTCCTGATGGCAAAATCAGAAAAACAGATGTAAGCATAGCCAAAAATTATCTGGATGAAAAAGAACTAGATGGGCTCAATCGTATAGTCTCCATGTATCTCGATTATGCAGAGTTACAAGCCAATAAAGGTGTCGTAATGAATATGAAAGATTGGATAGTGAAATTAGATGCATTTTTGCAGTTTAATGAGCAAGCCATATTACACAATGCAGGCAATGTAAGTCATGAAGTGGCCAAAGCACTCGCGGAAGGAGAATTTGAAAAATTCAGTAAAAACCAAGACATAATTTATGAGAGCGATTTTGATAAACTGGCAAAAAAGCTAACCAATTAAATCCTAATCCTATACAATACATAATATCAGCATATATGTCAAAAGAAAAAAATTCAACCATCAATGTACAAGGCACAGCAATCACTATCATCAATCAAAAGGAAGACGATTTTATAAGTCTGACTGATATGGCTAAAAAATTTGGGGGAGATGATTTAATTTATAGTTGGATGCGAAACAGAAACACACTGGAGTTTTTGGGGATTTGGGAGCAAATACATAATTCCTATTTTAAAGGTGGCGAATTCGAGACCTTTAAAAAAGAGGCTGACCTAAACAGTTTTCATCTTACACCAAAAACGATGAATCGAAAGTTCAAATGCCTCAATTAGATAAACAATAAAATGATCCAACAATTTCAAATCAGTTTAAATAATTTCAAACCAATGACAAAAAAATCAAATAGAAGTTGGTTATGGTTTGCAGGTGCAGTTATATTATGGCTTGCAAGTTATTTCGTAATTAGATTTATATTTAAATTAGAAAATGGAGCAGCTGGCACATTTGGTGATCAATTTGGTGCCATAAATGCATTATTCACTGGTCTGTCTTTTGCAGGTATTATTATAACACTGAGACTACAACAAGAAGAGTTATCAGCTCAAAGAAGAGAATTTATGACTAGTAGAGCTATGACGATTGTTTATAAGCAATTAGAGTTGATCAGTTTTGAATTATCACAAATCCAAAGGATAGAAGGTATGAAAACAAAAAATGAATGGATATATAAAAGAGAATATGATGGTGTTATAGCATTAACAAGGTGGGAAGATATTCTCATTAGTTCAACAAATAAAGTTGAAGCGTTCGAAAATTTAAAATCTGGGGAGTGTAAGAAAGATTGTGTAAACTAGTATCAAGGAGTTAGGCTTCCATCTGTGGGGGGGTACCCCCCACAGATGGAAAATTTTTTAATATGTTTGTGCGACCAAGTACAGACACATTTTTTAACCTAACAAATTTAATAGTTATGCAAAGTAACAAATTTAATCTTAATCTCTCTGAATTTCTTCAGGATGTCAAGTCTCTTAATGATTTTGACAATGTTATGAATGGCCTTTACAAAGATGGCATTCAAGAACTTTTAAAAGCTGAACTAAGTCATCATTTAGGCTATTCAAAACACTCGCCCGATGGGATTAATTCAGGTAATTCCCGGAATGGGTCTTATAAGAAAAAGATACGCACTACACAAGGACAGGTAGAGTTGGATATTCCACGGGATCGTAACGGTGAATTTGAGCCTATCATTGTTCCCAAGGGCCAAACTACCACTGAGAAAGTAGAATCTGTCATTACATCTCTTTACAGCAGAGGTATGAGCACCGATGACATAACAGCTCAAATTCAGGAAATTTATGGCTTAGACGTTTCTAAAACCTTTGTTTCAGATATTACAAACAAAATGATTCCGGCTATCCAGGAATGGCAAAACAGACCTTTGGATAATACTTATTACATCGTTTGGATGGATTGTATTTGTTTTAAAATCCGGCAGGATAATAAAATCATCAACAAGAGTATTTATATCGTTATAGGACTGAAAACCAATGGGATCAAAGAAGTTTTGGGCATCTGGATGAGCGCCAACGAGTCTGCCGCGTTTTGGCTTTCTGTCTTAAATGAGCTCAAAGACAGGGGCGTTAAAAAGATGCTCATTGCATGCACTGACAATCTTACAGGATTCACTCAGGCCATTCAAACTGCTTTCCCCGATACCGTATCCCAGCTTTGTATCGTTCATCAAATCAGAAACTCTATGAAGTTTGTCCCATGGAAAGATAGAAGGGCCTTCCTGGCTGATTTAAAAACTGTTTATGCCGCTTTAAATATGGAAACTGCTCTCATTGCTTTTGAAGCTTTTAAAGCAAAATGGGGGTCTAAATATGCCTATGCCATTAAAAGTTGGGAAGCAAACTGGTCAAATCTATCTCCCATGTTTCAGTATCCTACTAACATTCGTAAAATTATGTATACCACTAATACCATTGAAGGCCTCAACAGAGCCATCAGAAAATTTACCAAAACCAAAACACTTTTTCCAAATGATCAGGCAGCCTTGAAATCTGTATATCTTGCTATTCAGCAAATTCAAGTTAAATGGACAATGCCAATTCATAACTGGCATATTACTCATAATGAAATTTTAATTATCTTTGAGGATAATTTGATTCAGCCATAATTCTTTGAAGTTTTGTTTACACAAAATATTTTACAGCCTCATAAGCTCTTGTTTCTTTTCTTTCAAAATCTCATTACATTCCATAGCAAATTTACCTGGATCCCTTCTCCTATACAACTCGTGGGTATAGATATGAATATCATTAATCTCAACGCCCCAAAAATGACTCAAGGTTCTATGTATTTCATCTAAACTTGCTTTTCCATTGTTAAAACATCCTTTCAGATTACAATAGTTCACTAATTCTACATATTCTATTTTGGGCCTTGTCCACTCCAAATGAAACATTGGGGTCAATTGATTTCCATCAGATTGACCAAGACAGATTTCCAAATACTTTTCAATCATTTCGTAGGAAATAATAATAGCAATTATGTCCACCTTAGTAGAATTCCTGACAAACCATTCTTTATCACTATCTGAATCCTGCGTTCTGAAATACACAATCTCATCAATGATATTTAATGAATCATTTTTTAATTGATTTAAGGCTTCCTGATAGTAATTTTTATCCCCAAATGGCCTTCTTGCTTCAATATTAAGTAATTTCTTGTAATAGTGAAAATACCTTGTGAGCTCCGGTTTATCTGTTTTGTAGTATTGTATTTCTTCCTCCTCCTCTTGGAATGTATATTTGTTCTCTTCTTCTTGGAGTTCGTTAAGAATAGTTTCAATAAATCCCCATCTTTCTTTAATAACCTTTATTGGCAGCTTGCTCACATGGCGGTACCCCTGACACTTGGTGTCAAAATCTTGTACGCACCCTTGTAGCTTCTGCAATAGCATGCTATCACATTTGATTTATTAATTTGCATAATATTTAGGCTTTTCTTATTCTGCTTATAATAAATCATAAAACGATACTGGTTTTAGTTTTTGTATATAAATCAAAACAATTAACATTTTTGCTATTGCAACATAAAAAAAAGCAGTCTATTGACTGCTTTTCCTATTATAACAAATTGTGGAAATACTATTTTGCCTTTTTGATATCCGTCTTTTTAATATCGTCCTTTTTCGATGCGAACAGTTTTTCGCTAAGCTGGTCCATCTCCGCTCCTACTCTACTCTCTACAATCTTGCCATAAATCTGGGTGGTCTTAATGCTACTATGCCCTAACATCTTACTCGTGGCTTCCATACTCACGCCATTGGCCAATAGTACTGTAGTCGCAAACGTGTGTCTTGCAATGTGGGTGGTTAGTGGTTTTTTAATTTCGCAAATATCGGCAATTTCCTTCAAGTACGCGTTAAGCTTCTGATTGCTCTTCATAGGTAACAATCTGTTTTTACTTATGCAAATAGGATGATCTTTATATTTATCTATGATCTCCAGTGCAGGCTCCAGGAGTGGCACGTTACTAACGTTGTCATTTTTCTGTCTTGATTTATAAATCCAATTTTTTCCATTGATGCCGGTCCCTATATGTTCAGGAGTCAGTTGAGTGGCATCTTTATAGGCATACCCTGTGTAGCAGCAAAATACAAAACAATCTCGTACTTCACTTAATCTTGGTAATGTAATCTCTTTTTCAATGAGTCTTTGCAACTCTGCCCCAGTCAAATATTCTCTCTTAGTTTCTTTTACTGAACATTTATGCCCGGCTAAAATATTTTTTTCAACCCATTCATACTTTACTGCAAAGTCAACTACACGGATCAGATATTGCATGTATTTAACTAAAGTATTTTGATGTAGCTTCGCTTCAGTTTTCAAATAATGCTCAAACTCAATTGCAAAAGAATATTTCAAATCCGTAAGAAGGATATCTTTTGATTTAAAACTATACCTAATAAAGGCTCCAATCTTAGTTTTGAAAGCGCCATACCTCCTGAAGGTATCTTTTTCAATTTCTATTCCGACAAGTGAAGAATACTTTTCATTGTATACTTCACAAACTTCAAGCAATGTTTTGGATTGCTTTTCTTCTTCACCTTTCAACTTTCGTCTTAAGTCATCAACTGTCACATCCAGATTTTGTGATTTCATTTCGTTATACATCCGGATGACATCCATTTTTAGCCTGTCCATGTATTCATTCATGGTCAAGAATTTTGCACTATTCCCCCTGTACTTTCCATTTTCTGAATCCCATTCAGAAAAATTGGCCTTGTATCCGGTACCAATATAAGCTCGCCTACCATTCAGGTAAATCTGCATAAGCACCGGTGACGCACCGGTATCTTTTTTATCCGATCTCAGGATAAAAGTCACTTTAAGAAGTTCTAACTTTTTCATTTGTATTGCATGGTTTTAAAACGTGAAAAAATATTTTCCTGTTGCCATGCAGCGGCTGTAAAGTGAAGTTTTGTTGCAAGATATCAGTTTTTGACCATAAGGCTGTCGCAAATAACAAACTTATTTAGTATCACTTGTCGCAAACTGTCGCAAATAAAAAGGTAGTTTTAATCCAAGAATCTCCCAATTAGCTGCGAATAACATTTGCGACACCTATTTTCATAATTGCGACTGTCGCAATATTGTCGCAAATAATAGGCGTTCTGTGTTATTGTCGCAGTATTGTCGCATAAAATTTAGTCGAAAAAACATCATTTTAAGCATTTTGACATTCATAACTCCTTGAAAAACAAACGCCAAACAGAATTTTACTTCTATTTGGCGTTATGTTTTGCGGACTGGACGGGACTCGAACCCGTGACCCCATGCGTGACAGGCATGTATTCTAACCAACTGAACTACCAATCCTTTCTTTGCTTTTCTTCAAAAGCGACGCAAAGATAGGTATACTTTTATAATGTCAAAACACTTTGCCAAAAATTATTTTTTATTTTTTTTATAGCCATATTTCTGTTTATCAAGCTTCATATGGTTAACTTTGCAGCTTAGAATATGTTTAAACTTTTATCATTTGGCTCCAAGTGGCAAATTTAATTTTAGCCGGCATTATATTTTTCGCCGTACCGTGTCAAGCTATGCTTGAGCTTTCGGGACGCTTCTGTCCCGATCAAGACATTTTTCAAAAAATCGTCTTGACCGGCTACGACTGCAAAATATGCCTTGTCCAAAATCAAATTTCCTCACTTTCGCTCAAACATAAAAATTTGAACATACTCCTAGTTTGATTATGTAACCTATTAGCAGGATAGTATGGTATTTCTAGATTTTGAAAAGCCACTTGAAAACCTTTATGAACAGCTTGATAAACTCAAACAAGTGGGTGATGAAGGCATTATTGATATGACCGAAAGTATCAAAGAACTTGAAAAAAAGATTCAAAATTTAAAAAAAGATATTTATGCCAATCTGACAGGATGGCAAAGGGTACAGCTTTCCAGGCATCCGGAGAGACCTTATACTTTGTATTATATAGATCAGATGTGCAAAAGATTTACTGAGTTGCACGGTGACAGATATTGCAAAGATGATAAAGCTATAGTCGGAGGAATTGCCAAACTTGACAATCAGAGTGTCGTCATACTCGGACATCAGAAAGGAATCAACACTAAAATGCGCCAATACCGCAACTTTGGAATGGCAAATCCTGATGGATATCGTAAGGCGCTTCGTCTCATGAAATTGGCGGAAAGGTTCAATATGCCTGTAATATGCCTTATCGACACTCCCGGGGCTTTTCCCGGACTCGAAGCTGAAGAACGCGGTCAGGCAGAAGCTATTGCACGTAATCTTTTTGAAATGGCCCAACTCAAGGTGCCTATTTTGTGCTACATCATCGGTGAAGGCGCTTCAGGTGGTGCATTGGGCATCGGCCTTGGGGACAGGGTGTGCATGCTTGAAAATACTTGGTATACAGTGATATCTCCCGAATCATGTTCTTCCATACTATGGAGAAGTTGGGACCACAAAGAAGAAGCGGCAGAAGCTTTGAAGTTAACCCCTGAGCACATGCTTGATTTCAAACTTATCGACGATATCATAAAGGAACCTCTCGGAGGTGCCCATACTGATCCGGAGAAAATGGCAAAAACGCTTAAATCTCATATTAAATCGGCCTTGGCAGAATTACTTCCAATGGATCCTGATCAACGAATTACTATGAGAATCGAAAAATATTCTCAGATGGGTAGAGTCACTACCACCGATGATTAATTGAAATAAAAAAATGATTGATAAGATAAAAGCGTGGTTTTTTTATAGGGATTTTCGGGTTGATGGGTTAACAAATAAAACCCAAAATGCCGGATTAAATTCAGAACAGAATATAGCCATATTATTTGATGGTACCAATGAAGAAGACAGGAAGACGGTACATAGGTTTAAAAAAAAATTAAACCCGGATGGTAAAAAGAATATTTATTCATTAGCATTTATAGACAATGCTTTGCCATTGGACAATGTAGATTATGCAGCTTACAATCACAAAAATCTTAAATGGTATGGCGTGCCTTTCGGCTCCAAAGTAGAAGAATTTATGGAGCAAAATAACGATATGCTGATTGTTTTGTGCAAAGAAATGAAACCACATTTTGAATTCATCATTGCTCATTGTCATTCGAGATTTAAAGTCGGACCGGATATCAAGCACTCTGAAAAATACTTGAACCTAATTATAGAATGCAATGAATATAAAGATATTGAAAGCATAGCAAACTCGATAATAAAAGGAATAGATAAAATAGCAGTTAAATAAGAATTAAAAAATGAAGGATCAACGGTTTATAGGCACAGGTGTAGCCATCATCACACCATTCAGAAACAACGAAATAGACTTTCCGGCCTTTGAACGGATCATCAATTATGTTATCAATGGTGGTGTAAATTATATAGTTGCCCTTGGGTCCACTGGTGAAACTGCCACCCTCAATGAAGATGAAGCAAGAAGTGTTCTTGACTTTTGTATTGAAAAAATTGACAATCGAGTGCCACTTGTTGCAGGAAATTTCGGGTGGAATGATACCAAAGAGTTGGTAAAAAAGATCAAAGAATATAATTTTAACGGTATTGACGCTATACTTTCATCCAGTCCAGCTTACGTCAAACCATCTCAGGAAGGTATATTCAGACATTACGCTGCTGTAGCGGATGTGTGCCCTAAACCTGTGATTTTGTATAATGTACCTGGAAGGACCAGATCAAATATGGAGTGGGAGACCACTGTCAGACTGGCAGAGTACAGCAAAACATTTGTCGGGATCAAAGAAGCTTCCGGAGACCTCATCCAAACCACAAGAATCATAAAAAACAAACCAGATCATTTTATTGTCACATCAGGAGACGACGAGGTGGCACTTCCTATGACTGCTGTTGGTGGCGACGGTGTCATTTCTGTGATGGCCAATGCTTTACCCAAGGCATTCAGCCAAATGATCAATTTTGCGCTCGATCAGGATTATTATGCAGCACGGGAATTAAATTTCAAAACTTATGACTTGCACAAATGGCTGTATATAGAAGGTAATCCTGTAGGTATCAAGTCCGCTATGGAAATCCTGGGGTATGGTACCAATGAAGTCAGACTACCTCTTGCACCTCTATCTGAAATCAACTATGCCAAACTTAAGGACGAATTAGTAAAAATTGTAAACTCCATTGATATTGGACAATAACCAGAGAGTAAGCTTTATATTATAGTGGACATAAAATATTCTGCGAAAAATTTAAATCATAATGTATTGTAATTTAAAAAATTATGATTATAAATTTTCGCAATCAATTTTCTGTTTGGTATATTCACTGAAAATGAGCATCATAACGCTACACTTATCTGATATCCGATGTAAGCTACATAGCAAAAAATAAAAATAATCCCTTCTACTCTTGTAACTTTGTGACGTTCCATGGTGTAAGCTGACATCAGAAGCAAAACGCTGGCAAAAATACAAGCCAGCAAATCAAAATCGGTGATATTTCCTTTGGGCAACGGAGAGATAATCGCACTTGTGCCCAAAATAAAAAATATATTAAATATATTACTACCTACAATATTACCCACTGCTATGTCTGAATTTCGCTTCAAAGCTGCCACCACGCTGGTAGCAAGTTCAGGCAATGAAGTGCCAATAGCTACGATTGTAAGCCCAATGATCGCCTTGCTCATCCCGAATCCTTCTGCAATGCCAACGGCTGCATCTACAAAAAACTTACCTCCGCCCACCAACAATATCAAACCGAAAACAATATAAATGACTGACTTTGCAACCGTCATTTTTTGTATTTCAAGGTCTTCATCTTCTCCGCTACTCTTTGCAAGGTGAAGCATATAATACATAAATATGGTCATAAAACCCAACAAAATAATACCATCAGCCAAAGAAATAACATCTTTTTGATGTCCGGAAAATCTGATATCATTGATCATCAAGTATAGCACAATGGCTGCTAAAAGGCTCAGGGGAATCTCTTTCAACACCGTATTTTTCAATATAGTTAATGGGAAAATTGTTGCTGTAATGCCCAAGATCAAAAGAATGTTTACAATATTACTACCTACAACGTTACCTATAGCAATTTCTGCATTTCCTGTATAGGCAGAATAAGCACTTACAGCCAACTCAGGTGATGATGTGCCAAAGGCGACAATAGTCAATCCAATGACAATATTGGGAATATTATATTTTTTAGCCAGAGAAGAAGCTCCATCAACAAGAAAATTAGCCCCGTATATGATAGCTGCCAGACTCGCAGCAAGGATGATAAAATTCAGCATATGTGTAATCCAAAATTAAAACGCAATGATAGCTAAAAGAAGATAATTTTGTAAAGGTTTTAAAACTCATTAACTTTCCATAGCATAAATTCGTTCCAGATTTTTACTCTCCACTGCAATGACCAACTCCACAATCATGTTTTTTTCTTTATCAGATAAGTTATGGAAGAGACCAAAACCGGCATTAAGAATTTCATAACCCGTCGTGATGCCTATTATATCAGTTTCACTGTATATATCGGGCTTCTTTTTCATTTTTATGATCAATTCACTGATCACATCAAGTCCTTTTTTCAGCAGTACAATATCCGTCAGTAACCTAAACAACTCCTCTGAACTCTCAATAAATGCTTCCACTCGGTTTCTTGGCAAACTGCGTATCAAAGTATCAAATTCTTCAACCGAAATAGGTGGTTTCAATCCTTTGCGCTTTGCAACTGTAAATAATATCTCTTCAAATTGAGTAGCTACTTTAAACGAATCCAATGTATGCATTGCCGCTCTGAGTGCTTTTGGGAAGCTAAAACCCAATTTAAATGCCATGCCCACACCGCTACCCAAGAGGTCAAATAGATGTTTTGGATTCTTAAAATGATTATCAAGGTTATCAAAAGCACTGTTTAGTGCACGCCTGGCATCACGATCCGGATATATATAATGCAAAAAGAATTCTCGCAACTCGTCAATGCGTTCTTTCGTGATAAAAGGGTCTGAGAGAACCACTTTTTTGATATTTTTATACTGATATCTTTCATTGACTGTTATTCTCAGCGTCTCAATGATCTCTTCACTCAATGTAGTGTCCGAAACCTGATTAGGTTCAGTAATCATATTTGTACTCATTTCCGATTTTCAAATAAAAGGTTAATACCTTACAATAACAATACAATTTCATGTGAATTAGTTCATGAATTTGTAACTTTGTAGTTTAAAAATTAAAAATTTCATGTTAAATTTAATTTTATTTGGCCCTCCGGGTTCAGGTAAAGGAACTCAAGCTGAAAATTTGATAGAAAAATATGGATTATTGCATATTTCTACGGGAGATTTATTCAGGAGTGAGATAGGTAAGAAAACACCTTTGGGTATAAAGGCTCAGGAATATATGTCAAGAGGAGAGTTGGTACCCGATGAAATTACCATTGGAATGCTCCAAAACAAGGTAAATGCCAGTCCTGATGTAAGTGGAATTATTTTTGATGGATTTCCGCGTACTATTTCACAAGCTCGTGCTCTGGATGAATTTTTATCAGACAGAGGAACCACAGTCACCATACTGGTATCACTTGATGTACCTGATGATGAGCTCGTAAAAAGAATCCTGCTCAGAGGAAAAACTTCAGGCAGAAATGACGATAATGATGAAACCATCATCAGGAACAGAATAAAAGTATATGAAGAAGAAACTGCCCCCATTTTTAATTATTACGCTGAATATGGAAAATCCATAAAAGTAAGAGGTGTGGGTTCCGTTGACTCGATATTTGAAAATATAGCATCTCATATAGATACTTTGTGCTGAAACCTAAATTTACTGTTTGGTCTAAACGACCAACCTTTCATCCTCATCAATAATCAACTGTGGCAGAACAAAATTTTGTAGATTACGTAAAAATTTGCTGCAGATCAGGAGCTGGCGGTGCTGGTTCTTCTCATTTTTACAGGGACAAGCTCAATAGTATGGGTGGTCCTGATGGTGGTGACGGTGGACGTGGAGGACACATCATCCTGAAAGGCAACTCCAATGTCTGGACACTGCTTGCATTAAAATACCAAAAACACGTCATCGCTACACCCGGTGTCAATGGCTCAGGTAACAATAGTACAGGTGCTGATGGAAAAGACATCATTCTGGAAGTACCTCTTGGCACCGTAGCCAGAGACTTTGAAACAGGTAAGATTGACTTCGAAATAACTACCCACAATGAAACCAAGATACTTGCTCGTGGCGGCCGCGGGGGCATGGGAAATGCCAACTTCAAGTCTTCTACCAGACAAACTCCGGACTACGCTCAACCGGGAGAATCAGGTACAGAAGTCTGGAAAGTCCTTGAACTAAAGGTACTGGCAGATGTAGGTCTGGTAGGATTTCCAAATGCCGGAAAATCAAGTCTTTTGGCTAGTATTACAGCAGCAAAACCTGAAATAGCCAATTATCCGTTTACTACTTTAGTCCCCAATCTAGGGATAGTCAAATACAGAGACCACAGATCATTTGTCATGGCAGACATTCCGGGTATCATCGAGAATGCACATCTTGGGAAAGGTCTGGGACTGCGGTTTCTCAGGCATATCGAAAGAAATGCCGTGCTTTTATTTATGGTACCAATAGACACTGAAGATATTTCAAAAGAATACCACATCTTATTGAATGAGCTAAAGATGTATAATCCTGATCTGGTAGACAAACCTAAAATACTTGCTATAACTAAATGTGACATCACCGACGAAGAATATCTGGAACTGATCAGACCGGAAATAATGGTGGATATTCCGTTTTGCTTCATATCTTCAGTGTCACAAAAAGGATTGACAGAACTTAAAGACGCTTTGTGGAAGATGATGAATGAGTAGAAACAGGAAATGAATTACATAAATCCTCGAAATACAGTTACTTTTTCCCTGCCAACAAATATAAAACTGCCATGCGTATGGCTACACCATTTTCTACCTGATCAAGGATGATGGACTTACCTGAGTCCGCTACGTCACTGGTCAGTTCCACACCTCTGTTGATAGGTCCCGGATGCATGATCACAATATCCTTATTGATCTCCTGGAGTAATGCATTGTTGATTCCATAGTACAGGGAGTATTCTCGCAGCGATGGTATGTATTTTATATCTTGTCGTTCAAGCTGGATTCTTAGTACGTTGGCAACATCGCACCATTGCAGGGCTTTTCGGATGTCATATTCTACCTCCACGCCGAGTGAAGTGATATATCTGGGTATAAGAGTAGCCGGACCACAAACTTTAACATTGGCGCCCAATTTTTTTAGGCAAAAGATGTTACTCAAGGCCACTCTGCTATGAAAAATATCTCCAACGATGACAATATTTTTCCCTTCCACAGCACCCAGCTTTTCTTTGATGGAGTAAGCATCAAGTAGTGCCTGTGTCGGATGTTCGTGGGTACCATCACCGGCATTGATGATATTGGCATCGATATGTTTTGCCAGAAAATGGTGCGCTCCGGGAGCGGGATGACGCATGACCACCATATCCACTTTCATGGCCAGTATATTGTTTACGGTATCGAGCAAGGTCTCTCCTTTGCTGACAGAAGAAGATGAAGCTGCAAAATTCACCACGTCTGCGGAGAGTCGTCTTTCAGCCAATTCAAATGAAATCCTGGTCCTTGTAGAGTTTTCAAAAAAAATGTTTGCAATAGTGACATCACGCAATGAAGGCACTTTTTTGATTGGTCTGTTGATGACATCCTTAAACTCATCTGCTATACTGAAAATCAACTCAATATCCTCTTTTGTAATATATTTTATTCCTAAAAGATGTTTTGTACTGAGTTGGGTTTGCATTTATGAATTGTTAGATTTAATCTATTTATTATTTTATTTTATGTCATTGGTCTTTGCCTGCAAAGAGTAAAACAGCATCTTCCCCATCTTTTTCTTTCCACCTTACCCTGACGTAAGCTTCTTCTACAGCATCTACTGCTATGCCGAGATAATCAGCTTTGATAGGAAAATGTCTGTTGAAACGTCTATCCACCATGCACAACATTTCGATCTTTCTGGGTCTTCCAAGATCCTGTATTGCAGCTATTGCCGCATGTACCGTCCTACCGGTGTATAAAACGTCATCTATCAGAATGATATCCCTATTTTCTATAGTAAATGAAATATCTGTGGCTGAAGCCCTGATCGGTGTATCCCTCCTTCTGAAATCATCCCTGTAAAAGGTAATATCCAGCATGCCATATTTGAAATGCTGTCCTCCCAACATCAGGACAAGCTGCTGTCTTATCTTTTCTGCCAGTAGAACACCTCTTTCCTGGATACCCACGATACACAGATTTGTTGTGTCAGGATGGTTTTCAAGAATGTGATGACACAATCTCTGAATTGTAAGTTGAATTCTCTCTGATGTTAATATGACTCTTCCTTCATGCATAATCGGGGCAAAGATAAGAATCTAATTTTATGATTACAAGATAACTCAATGATTAAAGTTTGAAAGTGTGTCTCAACCAGACTTGCCATTAATCACCATTTCATCGATCCTTAGGATTTTTTATAATCTTCTTCCTGAAATAGTGATAAACATCATTATTGTTACTAATCACCATCATTAAAGCAAACCCATTAAACGATTTCATTTTAGTCTAATTTTGCACAAAATTAAATACATAAAAAAAATGAAAAATTTATTAACTATTGCCATTGCAATGATGGTGTCATTTGCGGGCAAGTCACAATTCTACGTTTCAGGAGGTGCAGGGTATACTTTGGGCATGCCTGAACAAATCCTAGGTATCAACACCGTACAGACTTCAGCGACAGCTACTTCTACCACAAATAATTACGGCACTTATGGTGCAGGGACAAATTTGCGATTGAATTTAGGTTATTTTTTCAATGACAAGCTTGGGGTGGATTTAGGTTTTGCCTATCTCATGGGCAAACAACAAGACGTAACTACATTTACTTATGCTGCTGCAAATGCTTCATCATACCAAAAAGCGACTTCTACCGCTATTGGATTTGCTCCGGCACTTGTTTATAAACTAAATAAAGGATTGTATGGCAGAATTGGTATTGCGACAAAAGTAGGTGGAAAAGTGGATGTCGATATATATGGAAAACAACCATTTGCTGCTGCACCAACCACTGCATACACAGAGACAAAGGCAAAAGCTGAAATTCATGGCCAACCGCCTTTTGGTTTCATAGGAGCTTTAGGATATGAGATAAGTCTTGGAAAACTTGGAATTTTTGCAGAAGCTGAATATCTCGGCATCAATGTAAAAAGAAAATCACTGACGATGAACGAATTTGACACAAGTGTGTATCAAAATAATGGAACACTTATACAGGCCGGAGCAGCCACTCTTGAAAAATTGCCTCCAGGTAACTTTAAAGAAGTAACTTATAAAGAAAGTGCGACATCAACATCAGGAGCAGAGCAATTGGCTCTAGTGAGTCCATATTCATCACTTGGTATCAATATCGGTGTAAAATTCTCATTTGAATAACGAACGACAAGCGACGAATGAGTTGCAAATTGTGTAGGTCGTCTCTTTAGGGATTGAGGGCAGCGGGTGGCATCTTCTTTTCTTTTGCTCTCCTCACCCCTTGCCCCCTAAAGGGGCTACCGTTTACACATAAGTATGAAAGTTCCGGCATGATAAATATTTGAAAATATTTTTGAGAAAAGTGCCTCTTTTTAACTGTATTTACCCATCCCCGACCCTTCCCTAAAAATGGAAGGGTGACTCGCAACGCTTGGCATTTGAACGTAATTCATGAAAAATAGTTTTTATTTTATAAAGAAGGGTTCAGAATCACACACCACCTAAGATGTGTGTAAACGGTAGCCCTAAAGGGGAGAGCCCTGATTCACCTGAATCCGGAAGCGTAGATCGACCCTCCAGTGCTGATGTAAAACAAAAGGAATTTTTATTAAAGTGCAAAAATGGGATACACCTGGATTCCGGTTGATTACTTAGGATTCATTAAGCTTTTTTAACTCATGCAGTTTCAGCATACACTCTATGGGTGTCATCGTGTTGAGGTCAAGTGATTTTATCAATTCTTTCATTTGTCCTACTACAGGGTCTACCGTCTCAAATAGACTCAACTGAAAATTATTGGGCATGATGTTTTTTGCATTGGTACGCAGGTTGGAGTCTGTTGCGGGATTTTCGATTCTTTTTTGTTCCAGATCCTCCAGTATTTCCATAGCCCTGGATATGATCTCCCTTGGCATACCTGCCATCGCTGCTACGTGTATACCAAATGAATGTTCACAACCTCCTTCTACAAGTTTTCGGAGAAATATCACTTTGTTACCTATTTCTTTGGTGGTCACATTATAGTTCTTAATTCTGGGATACTTCTCAGCAAGTTCATTCAATTCGTGATAATGAGTGGCAAAAAGCGTCTTTGGAGTAACCCTTCCATTATGCAGAAATTCAGCCAATGACCATGCGATGGAGATGCCATCGTAGGTAGATGTCCCACGCCCTATTTCATCAAGGAGAATGAGACTTCTGGCCGAAATATTATTCATGATGCTTGCCGTTTCATTCATTTCGAGCATAAATGTTGACTCACCACTCGATATATTATCACTTGCTCCGACCCTGGTAAATATTTTATCTACTATACCTGTTTTGGCAGATGATGCGGGTACATATGAACCCATCTGTGCCATCAGTACGATCAAAGCAGTCTGCCGCAGCACGGCGGACTTACCGGACATATTCGGACCAGTGATCATCATGATTTGTGTATCCGTACTATCCAGATGAATATCGTTGGGCACATAATCATGTCCAAGTGGTAGCTGTCGCTCGATGACGGGATGGCGTGCGCCTTTCAGGACAATTTCGTAACTCTCATCCACTTCAGGTTTTGTATATCCAAATTTTTCTGCTATCGTGGCAAAGGATAAAATACAATCCAAAATGGCTACATTCTTTGCATTCTGCTGGAGAGCATCGATATATTCTGTGGCTTTCAGGACAAGGTCATGATACAATTTTTCTTCCAGATCGCTGATTTTTTCTTCGGCAGTCAGGATTTTTGTTTCAAGCTTTTTGAGGTCTTCAGAAATGTATCTTTCGGCATTGGCCAAAGTTTGTTTTCTGACCCAGGAAGCAGGAATTTTTTCATGATCCTTATATTTATTTGTCACTTCCAGATAATATCCGAATACATTATTAAACCCGATTTTCAGGCTGGAAATACCCGTTCTCTCAGCCTCAGTAACTTGTATTTCTAATAGCAGTTCCTTGCTGTTGCGTATGACATTGCGTAGGTCATCAAGCTCCTCATGATGTCCCGACCTGATGACGTTACCTTTAGACACAATTGCCGGTGCTTCTTCGCTGATGGTTTTTCCTATGTCTTCTTTCAGCTTAGCGCACAGATTGAGTTTATCTGCCAGCAATATCAAATGTTCATTTTCACTATTTTTCAATATTGCCAGAATATCAGGCAGCAGGTCGAGTGATTTTTTTAGTTGGAGGAGCTCGCGCGGTGATATCTTTTCCATAGCCAGTTTTGAAGCGATCCTGGCGATATCTCCGGTCAGGCGTAGAAGGTCAGTGAGAGCATCCCTGTCAAAATACTTTTCATAAAAATAAGACACCATGTCCAATCTGGCTTGAATCCTGTCTACAGACAATAATGGTAACAGTATCCAGTTGCGTAGAAGTCTCGCTCCCATGGGTGTCACAGTTTTGTCCATAACATGTGCCAGCGAACTCCCGGAATCATGCGCACTCTTGAGCAGCTCAAGATTTTTGATAGTAAATCTGTCCAACCAAACAAAGTGTTCTGACTGAATCCTCGTGATACCTGATATGTGCGCTGTCTTTTCATTTTGTGTAGCATTGAGATAATGAATGACAGCACCAGCCGCTACTTGTGCTAATGGAAGCTCTTCTATCCCAAATCCTTTTAGATTAGAAACATCGAATTTATTGAGTAATTTTGTCCGGGTGTAGTCGGGCATGTACACCCATTCTTCGATGCCATAGTAGTAGTATCTCTCGCCAAATGTTTTTGTATAATCCTTCAGAAATGCTTTCGAAAATATAATTTCTGAAGGACTGAACCCATCAATCAGCTTCTCAATAGTGGCCGAATTGCCCTCTGAAACTAAAAATTCGCCCGTCGAAATATCCAGGAACGCAACACCCAACTCATTTTTTGTAGTAAAATAAATGGATGCCAGAAAATTGTTGGATTTCCTGTCAAGGATGGTATCGTCTGTAGTCACTCCTGGGGTCACCACATCTGTAACTCCACGATCTACAATTTTTTTCTCTTTACTGGGTTTTTCCAATTGTTCGCATATGGCAACCCGATGGCCGGCCCTGACAAGTTTGGGCAGATATGTATCCAGTGAATGATATGGAAATCCTGCCAACTCGATATCATTGCCTCCATTGTTTCGTTTCGTAAGCACTATACCCAGTATTTCAGATACTTTGATAGCGTCTTCTGCAAAGGTTTCATAAAAGTCCCCTACCCTATACAATAATATAGCATCGGGATGTTTGGCTTTCAACTTAAAGTATTGTGACATCAGTGGCGTCACTTTACTCATTTCGTCAACTGATGTAATAGTCTGTTTTGCCAAAATGATATTTTCTCAGGTTTTGAAAAAAGTGCAAGGCAAATGTAGGAATTCCGTTTGATAATTGGAATGATTTCAGAATGCTTCTTAAAATTTTCCGGGTTTCATCTCAATGTCGTTTAGATAAAACCACATTTTGAAGTCCTGTCCTCCAAAGGAAGAATTTAGCCTGCCTGAGCAACGTTAGAGCAAGCATTGAGAAATATTGAGGATTTTCATGGAGCTAAATGACCTTAATTTCTTAATGGTTAAAAACGGTATCATGACAATCTCAAACCATTTAGGCATGGAGAAACATTTAGGATCTTCATAGACAGGGATGAGTAAAAACAGATAAAAACATCCTTAACTAAACGACATTGGGTTTAATCTTCCTGATATTCTTTAAAAAAATCAATCACTCTTTGAGTATTGACCTTGCCAAATAATAAGGATTTTCATGGAGCTAAATGACCTTAATTTCTTAATGGTTAAAAACGATATCATGACAATCTCAAACCATTTAGGCATGGAGAAACATTTAGGATCTTCATAGGCAGGGATGGGTAAAAACAGATAAAAATATCCTTAACTAAACGACATTGGGTTTAATCTTCCTGATATTCTTTAAAAAAATCAATCACTTTTTGAGTATTAACCTTGCCGATTAGTTTTTCTATTTCATCGGGATTGGATTCCTTCAATCGGGTGATGGAACCAAAATGTTTCAGTAGCTTTTCGCTTGTGACTTTTCCTATTCCCGGGATATTGGTCAATTGTGTGCCCAAAAAGTTTTTTGATCTTTGATCTCTGTGAAATGAAATTGCAAACCTATGAGCTTCATTGCGAGCCTGCTGAATAAGTTTTAGAGATTCAGATTTTTTATTGATGTACAAAGGCAATGAGTCTCCGGGAAAAAATATTTCTTCCAGTTTTTTAGCAATTCCTATCACTGTGACTTTATCCAGCAATTGGAGCTTTTCCAGACTTATCACCGCTGAACTCAATTGACCTTTGCCGCCATCGATAATGATGAGTTGAGGAATCGCATTGCCCTCATCCAACTGTCTTTTGTACCTTCTGTACACCACTTCTTCCATTGAAGCAAAGTCATTAGGGCCTTCGACTGATCGTACTTTGAAATGACGATAATCTTTGTTGCTCGCTTTGGCATTTTTGAACACTACACAGCTGGAGACTGGATTAGTACCCTGAATATTGGAGTTGTCAAAACACTCTATATGCATGGGCATCACTTCCATCCTTAGATCTTTTTTTAACGTAGTAAGTATCCGTTCGGCTGAAGATACTTTCTTTTGTTTGGAGATTTCATCCCTTCTTTTTTGAAGGATATAGTAGTCAATGTTTTTTTCTGCAAGCTCGATGAGTTTTTTCTTTTCACCAATCTTCGGAACTGTAACAATCAGCTTAATATCAGGTAGTATGATATCAATGGGCACAATCACTTCCGGAGCTACCGAATCAAATCTTTCTCTTATAGCAGGTATGGCAAATGCTAGCAGATCAGCCGGATCATCATCCAGATTCATCACCATCTCCTGAATATCAGTATTGACCAATGATCCGTTTACTATCTTTAAATAATTGACATAAGCCAGCTGATCATCTTTTGTGATGGCAAATACATCTACATCCCTTATCGTAGTACTCACCACCGATGATGATGATTGATAGTCTTCAAATGCATGCAGCTTTTCCTTTATCAATTGAGCTTTTTCAAACTCAAGATTTTCGGCGTAGGTTTTCATGGTATCGGTGATATATCTCTTTACACCGCCCAAATTGCCCTTTAATATATTTTTTACGGCTTCAATTTTTTGATCATAATCAGCTACAGGTTCAAAACCTTCACAAGGTCCGAGACAGTTTTTGATATGATATTCCAGACAGACTTTAAACTTACCTTTTTTAATATTATCGGCAGTAAGGTTCAATGTGCAAGTCCTGAGCTGAAAAAGTTTTTTGATAATGTCCAATAGGATGTTCACTCTGTGTTTGGATGTATAAGGTCCAAAATAAACTGAACCATCTCTGATCATTTTTCGGGTAAAGAAGACTCGTGGAAATGGTTCATTCTTAATACAGATGTATGTGTATGATTTTCCATCTTTCAGCATGACATTGTACCGTGGTTGAAACTTTTTGATCAGTGAATTTTCAAGCAACAGTGCATCATGTTCGGTTTCGACTACGGTGTACTCAATTCTGGAGGCATTTCTGGTAAGCAAAACAGTTTTGTATTGAGTATGTTTTTTATCACCGAAGTAAGAGTGAAGTCTATTTTTAAGACTTTTTGCTTTCCCTACGTATAGAATGATTCCTTCCGCATCCAGATACCTGTATACTCCCGGTTGATGGGGAATATTGTCGGCAATAGCTTTAAAATCTTCAGTGGTCATTGGAAAAAATGGACTTAAGCTAAAAATTTTGTAAACCTTGTTTTTCCTTCAAGAGCATTTGTTATAAAGCCGAGGTGGCCTCCATTGACTATCCACATTTCTACTCCATATTGATGGCAGATTTCTGCAGCATGTATTTTTGTAGTCATTCCGCCTGTACCTAATGCTGAAGTTTTTTCGTTGGCAAAATGCAGGATGTCTGATGGTTTTTGCACTGTTTGAATGAATTCAGCTTTCGGGTTTAAATGCGGATTGTCAGTATATACCCCATCTATATCTGAAGCGATGATAAGAATATCTGCCTTAACAATACCAGCCACCAATGCTGAGAGCTTGTCATTATCACCAACAAGAATTTCTTCATTGGCTACTGTATCATTTTCATTGATGACGGGTATGTATCCGTGTTCCAGTAATTTGGAAATGGTGTGTTTTGTATTTTCTCTGGCCACTTGATGGTCGAAATCCATATAAGTGAGCAGGCATTGTGCGATATGAAGACCAAAACTCTCAAATATTTCATCATAAACC
Source organism: Saprospiraceae bacterium (assembly GCA_016713025.1). Taxonomy (NCBI): domain Bacteria; kingdom Pseudomonadati; phylum Bacteroidota; class Saprospiria; order Saprospirales; family Saprospiraceae; species Saprospiraceae bacterium. The sequence goes on from JADJPZ010000004.1 coordinate 2,648,901, forward strand.
TTCATTAACTTAGGCTGCCCAATTGCAGCCATTGCTTGTTTTGAATCTGGATATCTTGTATGTCCACTCAGATCCACATATTGTTTTGCTGCAGCAATCGCACCTGAAGTTACAATTATAATATCGTATGCATCTTGAAGCGCTACCATTTGCCTGGCAAGGTCTTCTATTTTTGCATATGACAATCGATTGCTTCCTGATGTCAGGGTGGAAGTTCCAATTTTAATGACTAATTTATTTTTCATCTGTTGATTTTTAATTGTCAGATGGCATTGATAAACTATCTCCATCTATACTGTTATCGAATTCTCGTTTGACAACTTTCTTTATTTTTGGTGCTGTCGAATATTCATTTCGCATGATAATAACCATCAAGGTTTGTGCCCGCTTGAACATGTTAGTCGGGCAGGCCCAACAAAGATGGTTCATGCTCATTTCATAAAGATATACCAAACAGAAAATTGATTACGAAAATTTATAATCATAATTATTTAACTTACAATACATTATGATTTAAATTTTTCGCAGATTATTTTCTGTCCACTATAGTATCTTAGTAAGCAAATTTTAAGGCATTTGTTTTCAAGGCATAAAAGTAAGGTAACTATTTGGACTTTGATAAATTATTGTCCTAATACATCGTATAATGTTAATGACAAATATTGAAAAATACAACGCTGTCTTAAAGAATAATACTACTTTTGAAGATGATTAATACAAGTATAAAAGAGAAATTGATTTCTGGTATTAAAGATGTGGAGCGTATCGCTGCTGCGACCAGGTTGAGGAGAATGTTGAGGCATCCATTGAGATATCTGGAGGCAATATGCCATCGGGAATTGATATACAAAAAAACAAAAAAAGAAAGAGTAGCTATTTGCAAGACTTTTTTTAATACCAGGATGCATCTGCTCTTGCCTTCAGGAACAGACATTTATTTGACTGGAGGTAAGTCCCATCCATCTGAAATACGTCTTGCAAAATTCTTAATAAATCAACTGAATCCCGGTGATATTTTCCTCGATGTCGGAGCACATTATGGATACTTTACTTTGCTGGCATCTTCATTGGTAACAGAAAGCGGTAAGGTTTTTTGCTTTGAAGCATCACCTTCAACCTATCACACCCTAAAGAAAAATACAAACTTCAGTAAAAATATCAATATATACAATTATGCAGTTTCTGACGAAAAGAGTGATTTATTATTTTATGAATTCCCCAATCTATATTCAGAATACAACTCATTGGATGTACAGCAATTCAGAAATAAGGTTTGGTATTCAGAATATAAGCCACAAGAAGTTCATGTGCAAGGTATAGTCCTTGATGAATTTTTATACACAGAAAATGTACATCCTTGCATTTTAAAAATTGATGTGGAGGGCGCCGAATACAAAGTTGTTAATGGGTTGAAAGAATACCTGATATCCTTCTCTCCAATAGTAGTCATCGAATATCTATGCACCGAAAGATGTAACGATGCACATCTAAAGGCAGAAAAATTGCTGAATTCTTTACAATATCAATCCTTCCGCATAGACTATAATGGAGACCTGCAAAAAGTAGATTTGATATCATCTTATCTGACTCAAGAGGGCTTAGAATCAGATAATATCGTATTTGTAAAGAAAAATAGCCGCGTTTTATAAAAGAGCATACACCTAAGTGATGGCTACATCGACCTGACACCATGAAAATACCTGAATATCTTATACCCAACAGAAAATGATTTGCAAAATTTAAATCACAATTATTTGAAAATTAATAACTTGTGATTTGTATTTTTCGCACAATATTTTCTGTTCACTATAAATGAATAATCACATTTTAGATTTGAAGAGTTTGTTTAAATTTTGTTTTTGGATAATAAAATGGAGTTATTTTGAGCGAAAAGAAGCATATTTTGCATTCCGCCGCGGCGGCTGGGCAATTCGACCTGCCTGACTTTCGAACTTTAAAATAATTTGCCTTGAAATTCGGCAGGCAGGCGAAAAATTTAACGAATTTGCTGCCAAAATAAAACATTTTATTGCTAAACGGTGAGTGTATAACAAAATGCACGAATTCAAATTTTCTTCATCGCTACCCTCATTTCCTGAAGAGCCTGGCAGGCTCTGAAGAGCTTGCCAGGCTCTTTAGGGAATGAGGGTAGCGGGCAGTTTAAACAATTTTAGTGCAAAAATGGGAAACCCCAGCTATTGCAATATATTTATGATATATAGGCTTGTTTATTTCGGAGGACAAGTTAGCATCAAATTTCTTTATTAGAGAAAATAACTTCTATTTTGTTATACACAACTAAACAATAAATTTCAAACATCCTTTCCAATGCATGTTTGGATTATACCCATTTTTTGTTAATTTTTTGCAAAATATGGAAACTTTAAAACATCTTGCAGTTTCCTGAGTTTACTTTTGCATTATGAATGTAAAAGAAAATCTGGTTTCCACAGCATTTGATCTGTTCCTGAAGTACGGTATCAAAAGTGTCAGTATGGATGATATATCCCGCAAGCTTGGTATATCTAAAAAAACCATTTATTCCGTTATCAATACAAAAGATGAGCTGATCGATGATGTGCTCATTTCGCATCTGCAAAAAGACAAATGTGATATCAAATCCATCCTTGACCAGTCACACGATGCCATCGATGAGATGGTCAGAATCACCCGACACATTCTGACATTTATCAGTAGTATGACGCCTTCCATCATTTATGATCTCAAGAAGTATCATCCACAAGCCTGGAATAAAATCGAAAAAGAGCATTTCAGTTTTATACAGCAGACAATTTATAATAATCTGATCAGAGGTCAGAAAGAAGGTTTGTATCGTATGGATTTTGATCCGCTGATCATTGCCATGTTGTATGTCAACAAGTCACATGCTATCGTAGATGAAGACAGATTTCCGCTTGACTCATTTGACAAGATAAAATTAGTCAAGGAGATGATTTTTTACCACTTGCATGGTATTGTGTCAGAGAAAGGTAAAGAAATTATAGTAAATGTAAATATATAAATTACTTAAAATCAAAATAATATGTTCAGATTTTCGTTTTTATTTGTTTTACCGGTTTTGATCGGGTTTCAGGTGACCGGTCAGCAATCGTTCACGCTCGATGACGCTGTAAAGTACGCAACAGAACACTCCAATGCGATCAAACTAAAAGATATTGCAGCCCAGGATGCCAATGCCCAGGTTAGTGAGTTTAAATCTATAGGCATACCCAAAGTCAATGGCTTTGTCAATTATCAGTATTATCTGGCAGTCCCGAGACAACCTGTTGCAGATTTTATCACACCGAGTGTCTATGGTGTATTATTCAATGAGAAAGTCATTCCTGAACGTGAACTCGGACCTCCTGACGTATTTAAATTTACTTTCTTTCAGCCCAATCAGCTCGCTGCCGGTATAGAAGCAAGTTCCATGCTTTTTGATGGATCATATCTTTATGGAGTCAAAGCTGCCAAACTTTACAGAGATCTGGTAGCACAGGAAAAAAACATTACAACGTTTCAGTTGAAAACAAATGTTACCAAGGCTTACAGTGCAGTACTCATTGCCATCGAAAATAAAAATGTGCTGGCAAAAAATCTCCAGAACATAGAGAAATCGCTCAATGAAGTAAAAGCACTTTACAGCAATGGTTTTGCTGAGTCTCTGGATGTGGATAGGCTACAATTGTCATTTGATAACCTGACGACAGAACTCGAAAGAATAAATCAAATGATAGAACTTTCCAAAAATGTTTTGAAGTTTCAGATGAATTATCCATCAGCTTCTGATATCATCCTGACCGATGGATTGGAAAGTGTCATAGGAAAAAATGTTGAAAATGTCCCTGCTGATGTCGAAAATCTGGATTACAATCAAAGGCCTGAATATGGTCTGATCACCCTGAGTGAATCACTAAATGATCTTGATTACAAAAGAACAAAAGCGGGCTATCTTCCCACGGCAAGGGCATTTGCTTCAGCTCAAGGAAGTCTTCAACGTACTAACTTATTTGATAATGATGAAACAGGTGTGATACCGCAATCGGTAGTAGGCCTGTCCGTCAATGTACCGATCTATGATGGAGGAGACAAATCTGCAAAACTTCAGCGTATCAGACTGAAAACAGAAAAGACAGCTATTGAAAAGCAGGATTTTGAAAAAAGTATGACCCTGCAGGTAAAAAATGCTTTGCTCACCTATGATAATGCAAAAAAAATCGTTCAGAACAGAAAAAAATCGGTAGAAGTAAACCAAAATATTTTCAACAAAACCTTGATCAAATTTAAAGAAGGGGTGGGATCGAGCGTAGAAGTAACTCAAGCAGAATCATCACTTTACCAGGCACAGGGAGCCTACACCAATGCACTGTACGATCTGCTGACTTCCAACATAGAACTTCAATCCACTTTAGGTAAATTATAATACATTTTCAAAAAAATTAAAAATCAAAATATCATGCAAAAATACATTTTTATACTCCTGTTAGTTAGCGCATTCATCTCCTGCGGAAAAAAGGAAGACAACACACTCGAAGGGAAAAAAGTCCTTTTGGCTGAAAAGAATGCCGAACTTGCCAAATTGCAGAAAGAAGTCGCAGATATCCAGACGGAAATTGACAAACTCGAACCCAAAAAAGAAAAGGCACCTCTTGCAGTGACCACTTTGTCCGTTGACAAAAAAGAGTTTAAAAGATTCATAGACCTGCAGGGATCAGTGGCTACTGATGATGTGGTCAATGCCAGCAGCGAAATGGGAGGCAGAATCCTCAGACTATATGTTAAGGAAGGTCAAAATGTCAAAAGAGGACAACTTGTGGCAACCACAGATGCTGAAGGCTTGGACAAACAGAAAGATGAAATCAAAAAAGCACTTGACCTCGCTGTAGATGTGTATGAAAGACAAAAAAGGCTATGGGATCAAAACATAGGCTCTGAAGTACAATATTTACAGGCAAAAAATGCGAAGGAAAGGCTTGAAAAGACACTTTCAACGATGGATGTGCAGTCCAGAAAACGCAATGTATATGCTCCTATCTCCGGTGTAATCGATAAAGTATATCTCAAAGAAGGAGAATTGGCCGGTCCCGGAACTCCCATAGCTGTGATGCTCAATATGTCAACGGTGAAAGTAGTATCCGATGTACCGGAAACCTATCTCGGTAAAGTAAAAAATGGAGATAAAGTGGTCGTTCAGTTTCCTGCCTTAGATAAGGAAATAACCCAGACAGTGACTATGATAGGAAGAACAATAGATCCTTCCAACCGTACATTTAAGATGGAAGTCAAACTCATCAATGGTTCCGGAGAACTTAAACCCAATCTTTTGTCGGTCATCAAACTCAACGACCTGACTATAAAAGATGCATTGTTCATCCCTGTTGACATCATTCAGCAGGAAGTGTCCGGCAAAAAATTTGTCTTTGTTGCCAAAGACCAGAGTGGTTCAAAGGTCGCTGTAAAATCATACGTTACCACCGGTGAGAGTGCTGACAATCAGATAGTCATCACTTCAGGACTTACTGCAGGTGACCAGATCATTGTAAAGGGCGCCAGAAACGTCCTGGAAGGACAAAAAATCACTATTGAATCTCTCTAAAGACCATTTAAATACAATAATATGATGGATCAAAATAATCAGGAGATAAGACCGGCCAATAAAATAGAATTTGGCTTATCTACCTTTTCTGTAAAAAATGGTACAAGCGTCATGCTCCTCATGGTCATGATTGTCCTTTTAGGGTTAATGGCCTATTCTTCTATGCCAAAGGAGCAGTTTCCGGAGGCATCCTTACCTACAGTATTTGTCAACACACCTTATTTTGGCAATTCAGCGGTTGAAATTGAGAATCTGATCACCAGACCGCTTGAAAAACAGATTGAAAATATCACAGGCGTAAAAAATGTCAATTCGACATCGATTCAGGATTTTTCAGTGATCATTGCTGAATTTGAAGCCGATCTTGAGATGGACGCCGTAGTCAGAAAAGTCAAAGATGCAGTCGACAAAGCTAAGCAAGACCTTCCAACAGACCTGAAGGAAGACCCTTCAGTTTTGGAAATCAATCTCTCCGACATTCCCATCATGACGATCAATATTTCCGGCAATTACTCCAATGATGATCTTAAGAAGTATGCAGAAATCCTTCAGGATCGGGTAGAAAACGTCAGACAAGTATCAAAAGTGGATCTCAAAGGTTCCCTCGAAAGAGAAATCCGTGTAGATGTGGACCTGTTCAAAATGCAATCACTGAAAGTGTCATTTGGAGATATTCAGAATGCCATTTCTTCAGAAAATCTCACCATGTCCGGTGGCGAAATTACTAATGATGACTTCAGAAGAAATGTCAGAATCGTAGGACAATTTACAGATGTCAGACAGATAGAAAACATGATCATAAAATCGGAAAACCAGAGACCCATCGTACTCAAGGATATTGCATCAGTGGTATACGGGTATAAAGACAGAGCAAGTTTTTCGAGAGCTGATGGATTGCCTGTAATATCGCTTGATGTCATCAAAAGAAAAGGTCAAAACCTCCTGGAAGCGGCAGATCAGATACAGGCAGAAGTCGAAAAAGCAAAAACTGAATTTCCGGAAAATATCAAAATCAGCCTGTTCAATGATCAGTCAGTCAATACGAGAAGTGAGGTTTCCAATCTTGAAAACAGCATCATTTCAGGGGTGATTCTGGTAGTATTGATTTTATTGTTTTTCTTGGGGCTGCGCAATGCGTCTTTTGTGGGACTCGCTATTCCATTGTCTATGTTATTGGGTTTTTGGATTTTAGATACTATGGGCATCACTCTCAATATTGTAGTACTGTTTGGTTTGATACTGGCATTGGGTATGCTCGTGGACAACGCCATAGTTGCAGTGGAGAATATGTACCGATACAAACAACAAGGTTACAGCAATCTTGATGCAGCCAAATATGGTGTTGGTGAAATTGCTATCCCTATCATAGCATCTACAGCTACAACATTGGCCGCATTTATTCCATTAGGGTTTTGGCCTGGAATCATGGGAGAATTTATGAAATATTTCCCAATAACATTGATCATTGTGCTCACTTCTTCATTATTTGTAGCATTGGTGATCAATCCTGTGATAGCTTTAAAATATATGAAAATAGACGAAGAAGTGACTGACAGCGCTGAGATCAAAGTCAAAAGAAAAAAACTGCTAAAGTTGATTGGAATATTGGCAGTCATCGGTATGTTAGCTTATGTTGGTGGTGTCATGTGGTTTGGCAATTTGATGGTGATTGCAGCTGTCATATCAATTCTGAATTATTTTGTTTTGAGACCAGCATCATTTTCTTTTCAGCAGAATTTTTTGCCGTGGCTTGAAAATTTTTATGACAATTTTGTAAGATTTTCCCTGAAGCATCCATTTTTGACTGTCGGAATTAATTTTGTATTCCTCATTATTTCCGTGATGCTTTTTGCAATAGTTAAACCAAAAGTGGATTTCTTCCCCACATCTGATCCTTTGTATGTCAATGCATTTATTGAACTCCCGATGGGAACAGACATAGAAGCCACCAATAGAATAGTCAAGGACATCGAATCCAGAATTGATAAAAAGCTGGAAGGAAAGCGCCACATAGTTGAAGCCGTGTTGACTCAGATTGGCGAAAATACCTCTGATCCCAATTCTCCGCCTGAACCCGGCGTGACTCCAAATAAAGCAAGGATTACGGTCTCGTTTGAAGCTTATAGAGATCGGGAAGGTTTGTCAACTAATGATATCATGACCGAATTGCGTGAGGAGGTCAAAGACTATCCGGGAGTGGAAATCGTCATTGATAAGAACGCAGATGGTCCACCGGCAGGAAAACCTGTCAACCTGGAGGTCAGAGGTGAAAATATAGATACGTTGCTCACTCTGTCAGAAAACATCAAAAACTATCTCAATGATATGAATGTATCTGGTATAGAAGAGTTGAAAGCCGATATAAAACTTGGAAAACCAGAACTTATAATAAATATTGACAGAGAAGCAGCCAGGAGGTATGAATTATCAACCTACAGTATTGCCAACACTATCAGGACGGCCATATTTGGTGCAGAAGTGTCCAAATACAAAGAAGGTGAAGATGAGTATCCTATAATGGTAAGACTTAATGATCAGTCGAAAAATGATATTTCAGCTTTGATGAATCAAAAGATAACCTTCAGAAATCCGGCTAATGGACGATTGGTACAGGTACCTATATCTGCTGTTGCTAAAATTGAATATACTTCCACATACAACTCAATAAAAAGAAAGAACTCTCAGAGGATCCTTACTATCAATTCTAATGTGTTGACAGGATTTAATGCCAATGAGATTGTAGCCAAACTTAAGGATGGTATGAGCAGGTATGATTTACCGGAAGGATTTACGTATGAATTTACCGGACAGCAACAACAACAAGCTGAAGACATGGGTTTTCTAAGTAAAGCATTCCTTATCGCTGTTTTTCTGATATTTTTGATCCTGGTTTCGCAGTTCAACTCATTGTCTATACCATTTATTATCATCGCTTCTGTAGGATTTTCGCTTATTGGGGTATTTCTGGGATACAGTCTTACAGGGATGACCATTTCAGTGATTTTCTCAGGAGTAGGCATCATATCTCTCGCTGGCGTGGTGGTCAACAATGCTATCGTATTATTGGACTTTATTCAGGTGGAGACGAAGCATGCCAGAGAAGTTAAAATGCTCCAACATGAGGATCAATTGTCTCCTTCAGAAGTATTGGACATTATCGTAAGGGCAGGAGGAACAAGACTGCGTCCGGTATTACTCACAGCTATCACTACAGTATTGGGCCTGATACCTCTTGCCATGGGAATAAATATCGACTTTTTCAGTTTTGTGGCTTCATGGGATCCTAAGTTTTTTATAGGTGGCGACAACACAGCTGTATGGGGACCTATGGCCTGGACGGTGATCTACGGACTTACTTTTGCCACATTTTTAACGCTGGTGGTGGTACCGGTGATGTATTGGTTGATATACAGATTAAAAATGAGGTTGAAATACGGTAAAAACAGAACAATGGATATCGGAAAAATAGGATTGGAATGATTTGAAATCGACCATTAAGCCGTGGAAATAGCGCAATTTTAGTAGTTTCGCTCATGTATACAAAGTTTAGGTTAGATGAATCTTCATTTATTCAATTAATTCAAGTCTTATTATGACTTAAATCATTGTATTTGATGTAAAATAGCAGTAATTTTATTACCTAAAATATGTAAACCCTGAATATCATGGAAAGTCTCTCAAATTTAATACAGGAATATAAAGAACATCCACTGGTAGAGGGTCACATACATGGTGAACCCTTAAAACAGTTTGACGTATGGTATAATCAGGCGCTTAATTGTGGTTTAGCCGGTCCCAGTGTTTTTACACTTGCTACAGTCAGTGAAAATGGAACGCCGGAGGCTCGTGTGATGTTGCTGAAAGGAGTGGACAACGGAGGTTTTGTATTTTACACCAATTATGAAAGTGATAAGGCAAAAGATATGGCTGACTTTCCTGTGGCATCTATGTGCTTTTTTTGGCTTGAACTGGAAAGGCAGGTTCGAATATCAGGTCCTGTGCATAAGGTGTCCCGGGCAGAGTCAGAACAATATTTCTACTCCTTACCTCGGGAGAGTCAGATTGGTGCGTGGGTATCACCGCAGAGTAAAATTATTGCTTCAAGAGATGTAATGGTAGAAAATCTCAAAAAGATAAGTGATAAATACACAGATACAGATGTTATTCCATTACCTGAAAATTGGGGTGGATACCGCCTGATTCCTGTTGAAGTAGAATTCTGGCAAGGAAGGCCTGACAGACTTCATGACAGGCTTCTTTATTCTGAACATGAGGATGGAGGTTGGGAGATTGTCAGATTAGCACCCTGACAATTGTTCTATTAACAGTAACTACTCCACACTATTAAAAAGGTAATCCTTCAGATGGATAACACCTAGATATCTGCCGTTTTCTTCCACTGGAGCAACACTGATCTTAGCATTGACCAATAATCTGGGAACATATTTAGCATTTAAAGTCGAAGGTATGGAAATAGCTGGCTTATTCATGATTTCATAAACACTTACATCTATAGGATTTCTATCCTTGATAATGACTTGTCTGATTATATCGGCAATGACTATGATACCGTTGGCATCTTTTTCGTCTCTCTTCTCTATGATGAGTACATCTGTGTCATGTTTTTTCATCATGAGTATGGCGTCATGAACATTGGATAATCCATCAATGTAATAAAGTTTGTCGGAAGCAATATCTTTGGCTGTTAAATATTTATTCATTTTTACAATGGTTTATTGTTATTTTTAATAATAAGGTTACAATCGCTCTTCTTTGAGTTTTTCTTTGATTTTTGCAATTTGTTTGTCCATACCGGTGACTTTGTCTATGCTCAAAACGAATGCAATGCCTCGACCAGGATCTGTTAGTCTGCATTCTGTACACAACGCATCAAGAATCTTGTTGACACTATGTTCTTCTACGACAAACAAGACAACATCGGTTTTGTCATCCAGTACAATACCAAAAATCCTTGCTTCTGTAAGTCCGGACCCTCTTGCAGGAATGATGACATCACCGGTAGCTCCTGCACTTTTGGCAGCTTTCACTACATCATTAGTCAGTTCAGGCCTCACCAGTGACATGATTAATTTAAACTTCATGGCTTTTATTCTTTTTATTTACTTTAATGATTAATTCTATGATCGTAGCATATCCTAGCACTGTGATGATTGGAAATAAACAAGCAAAAGCGATTAAACCAAATCCATCCAATGCGGGGTTTCTCCCAGGCACAGTACTTGACAAACCTATACCTAAAGCAGCAACTATTGGTACAGTTACGGTAGATGTAGTCACCCCTCCCACATCGTAAGCCAATGATACTAATTCTTTTGGGGCAAAAATAGTCAGAATTATGACTAAAAAATAACATGCAATAATAAAGTAATGAATAGGAATGCCTGATACAATTCTAAAAGTACCCAGTGCGAGTGCAATAGAAACACCAAAGGCCACTGTTAATCTCAATCCCCATTGATTGATACTACCACCTGAAACTTGATTAGCCTTGATTGAAACTGCAATTAGCGATGGTTCAGCAATAGTGGTAGCAAAGCCCATTAACGCCGCAAATATATATACCCAATAATATGCCTTCCAACTAGTGACATCTCCATAAGACGCAACAATAAATTCTCTTGAAGAAAGTTGTTCTGCCATAATATTTCCTATCGGAAATAATGCCTTCTCTAACCCCATTAAAAATAGGGTCAAACCCAATATGACAAAAATAATTCCGATAATTACTTTTCTAAGATTTGGAATAGATTGCTTCAATATAACATACTGAAATAATCCAATCAAAATTACAACAGGTGCTACATCTGTGATGGTATTATAAAACACGTTTCCAAAATCAAAAAATATTTTAATCATACTAAGTGGTTAAAAAACAATCATTCCAAAAACTATTACAAATATGATAGGAAATAAAGAAGCGAACGCAATAAGGCCAAACCCATCCAGTAAAGGATTTCTTCCTTTAATAACACTTGCCAAACCTACCCCCAAGGCAGTCACTAGAGGCACTGTAATAGTAGATGTGGTAACACCACCTGTGTCAAAGGCTAATCCTATTATCTCTTTAGGGGCAAACATTGTCATTATCATTACTACAAGATAACCGCCGATAATCATGTAATAGAGCGGCCACCCTTTTATAATCCTTATCACTCCCGTCACTATAGCCAGTCCCACGGATAACGCTACAGTAATCCTTAACCAAAAAGAATAGGATGATTTTGCTGCATCACTTGACTCAATAATGTTGGCAGCAGCTGATACACGTGCTGCTTCATTGGCCACGGCTATCAATGCAGGCTCTGCTATCGTTGTAGAGAAACCCAATAAAAAAGAAAATGATAATAACCAAAAAATACTCCCTTTTCTGGCTAATGCATGGGAAAGAGATTCACCAATTGGAAATAGTCCTATCTCAAGACCTTCTATAAAAAGCATAAGACCTAAAACTACCAATAAACTACCCACCAAGACCTCTCCTAAATTTGGAAATGGCTGTCTGATCACCACCAATTGGAAAAAACTTACAACCAATATAATGGGAACCAAATCAAGGCAAGCACTTTTAAATTTACCAAGTACTTTAGCAAGTAATTTTAAAAGGATATTGTAAACTTCCACTAAAACTGGCTTTTGGCAAAAATAATAAATTATTTTGACATATCAATGCTATTTTAGAAGTTTTCTAACCGTTTTTATTTATACCTAAAAATCTAAAATGAATTTCCTATTCCAGACCAAAATTACTTCATTCTGACGTATGAAACAACATTACCATGCCGTCAGGTGTGCTGACGGTTCCTTCACTAAATTGAGCTCCCACTCAATTTTGCTGTCGCACCGTTCAGTCATGCACCATAGCGATGCTATGATTTGTCGTCAAAAATGCTTATTTTATTGTACTTTTGATCTTCATTACGGAACTCATTTTAGATTTTTAGGTTATATTTCTTATTCGATTCGCTCCATATTTTGACCATCATGCCTTATTGTTTATCACTTTGTAAGCGCAGTAATCTCAGCGAAAGAATCCATCAATCTTTCCATCACCTTTATATATTTCGCTTCCCACATTTTCAGGTTTTCGGTCGATTTTTGTGACAATTCATACCTGTAAGCCGGCATCATCCATGAAGCATACCCACTGTATGGATCTGATGATGCATACAGTGACTTGTACCAGCTTCCGAATGGATTGCCATCTTTGTCTATCCATTCCCTTTCGAGTGATAGTAGGATTTTGTTTATTTTGTCCGCGTTTTTGCCTGATGATTTGTTTAAGGCTTTTTCGCATTCTGCTCCAGCATTTTTGAGTTTTTCAGAAATTTTTATGAGATTTGCGAATGAAAAGCTGGTATCCGTTCTTTCTATTTGGTCCAGGCTCTTTTGGAGCGACTCAAAATGCATCTTACTATCCTGTCCGTATTTGGAAAGACTATAAGGTATGGTTTTATCATTGGCAAGTTTGAGCATCGCTACGCCAAAAATCTGCTCTACCATTGGACCCATTTTGAATGTGGAGTCTGTAAATTTGGTATAATACGCATAGTTATCATAAATCGAGTGGTAGATAGAAACACCTCCTGTGCCTGCTCCCCATGAAGGGATGCCTATGTGAGTGTAAAAAGCCAGATGATCAGATCCTCCACCTAAGTTTCCGATTTCAGGCTCATGCTTTTTGCCTTTCCAAATGTCAAAAACTGATTTTGAAGAATCGGGGTAAGTCACTGCCCTGGCAGCTTCGATCATGACTCCCTTGAGTGTGGGACTTGCAGCTCCGCCAAAACTTCGCCCACTGACTGCAGCGTCTGCATTGAGATAGGCTACTCCTTTTGCAGAAAGTTCGTCTCTGAATTGTTCTACCCATTCTGTTGATCCCATAAGGCCAACTTCCTCTGCATCCCAATGTGCTATCTTTATGGTACGTTTTGGTCTTATGCCTTCTTTTGCCATTTTTCCGAGAGACTCACTCAATGTAATGAGCATTGCAGTACCACTATTGGGGTCCAGAGTACCAAAATTCCACGCATCATAATGACATCCGGCTATGACCCATTCGTCAGGAGACGTACTTCCTTTAAGCGTGCCCACAACATTGTATATACGCTGAATAGCCCTGTCCTGATGCACATTTAGTCTCACAGAAAGTTCACTTCCACCTTCCAGCCTGTAGGTGTAGGGCAGACCACCTTGCCATGATTGGGGCACCGTTTTTCCTTTCATTCGTGAGATGATCTCACGTGCAGAACCATATGGCAAAGGCATCACAGGTATTGTCAGCAGTGTCGGGACTTCTTCCGGTTTGATTCTTTTTATTTTATTTTTCCCATCCATAGGCAATGCAGGCTCAAAAGGAGTCAGGGGATCTCCTGTCCATGGCATAGTCAGGAGAGATCCTCTTTGAATGGAAGATTCATCATAGTAAGGACCTTCAGGATACACGAGCCCTTTCATATATCCGCTATCTCCCGGATCTGTAAATATGATCAGGCCGATGGCTCCGTTTTCCTGTGCAAATTTCGCCTTATACCCTCTGAAATTACCACCATATCTCGCGAGCACTATTTTTCCTTTGACAGATACACCCAATTTTGCAAGTTCTTCAAAGTCTTCCTTGCGGCCATAATTGACATAAACAACTTCACCAGTGACATCACCGGATCCTGTAAAGGAATTGAACCCGGGAGTCAGGTCTTTGTGTCCTGAATAAATGTCTTCCCTGTAGATGTTTTCTCGGCTGTTTAACGGCACTCTAGAAGGTGTGACAATTTCAGCAACCGCATGCCCGGGCATGACGGGCAGATACACGTCATAAGGAAATACTTCCACTTCAAGTCCGGTTTTTTTCATCTGTTCCACTATATAATCCCGTACCTTTTCATTATTTTTGGAAGTGGTGATATGGGGCAGCTGTGTCAGATTGTACAGATGCTTTTGATACCTTTCAGCACTTTGCTGGTTAAGAAATAAAGTTTCTATTTCAGAATTATTTATATTCTTTGTATCCTGACCAATACAGATGCTGGTAATAAAAAGTAATAGTAAAATGTTGATCTTCATATTGTTGTTGATTTTGACTTATTGAATTGACTACTTTTTTAGGTATTGGGTTGTTGGTCTTTGTACTTTAGTTTGAACTCCATTGAACTATATTGAACTATATTGAACTCCATTGAACTCCATTGAACTATATTGAACTCCATTGAACTATATTGAACTCCATTGAACTATATTGAAATCCATTGAACTCCATTGAACTATATTGAAATCATTCTTCCTCGCCAAAACTCATTCTGGAAGGCACTCTGATCAGTTTACCGAAAAATACAGCATTGGTCAGCATTCGGTCAGTGCTGTACCAGGATCCTCTGAATACCGGATTGTCTGCAAACAGGATGACTCTGCCCTGACCAACCGGTGAAATGATGGCTGAAGCTGCATTTTTCATAAATTCATTCAGATTTTTTGTGGATATATAGCCGTCGATATGAGGGTTTGCCGCATATTTACTGATAGTGGAATATTCGTTTTCACTTGGACTTAGCCAAACTGTGTTATTCTTATATACCGGGATTTCATTTTGAGTATATCCGAATCCCAAAGGATGTGTTATATCAATATTTGCTCTGAAAATAGCACCTCCAAGACTTTCTTTTCCCAACAGTTCCATGGCTTGGTCAAAAGGTTTTCTTTCGACTAAGGGTTTTTCTTTTTTAGGTTCTTCTACCAGCTTTTCTCTGACAAGCTTGTTACGGATAGCCCAGGATGCGGCACTACCTGAAGTGATCAGCGTATTGCCTTGTGACAGCCAAATACTAATTTTTCTCACATCGATAGAATCCAGTGTTGAATAACTGCCGGAAACCATGATCAATGTATTATATTTATTGAGGTCAAGTTGTCTGAATCTGTTTAAAGGCACTTTTGGTAATGGCATGTGCAATCGTTGGTCAAAATGATGCCAGACTTCTCCTGCATCATACGAATTGGTGCCGTCACCGATCAGAAGCAACGGGGCAGGTTTTTCAAGTGCCCTGACGTTTCCGCTTCCTATGTCTATACCTTCAGCACTGTAACCTGTTTTCAGAGCATGGATATTGATTTGATATTTGTTCTGAACATATTGAAGATGCTTGAAAACTTCATCTGATGTCAGTTTCTGTTTGGCCACAGGAAGTACTAATGTGCCGTATTGGGCCTTAAATGTTTTATTCTCAGCAGTGTTGACAGTGTATGGTTTAAAAGATGTGGCCAGTACCATACCTTTGCTTTGCAGATAATTTAACGCGGGAGCTGTATTAATGTCACTCCAGTCCAGGATATAAGCATACTCTGATTTTATTATTGGTGCAACTTTTACAATTCCGGAGAGATCTTTGATTTCATCACCAATAGTAGGAAGTATTTTTTCTCCCTGATATTTGATATTGTAAAAATTGGCCAATGACCATGCTGATGCATCATAAAATACACTGTCATGGTACATCTGATACGTCTCAAAAAAACTCTGTACCATTCTGTATTGGTGCTGTTTGGTAGGTACGATATAGCCGGTTTTATCTTTATTTTGATAAACATGAACTTTATGAATCAATAGCTTATCTAAAAATGCTTTAATTCTGTTCTGATCCTGATCATGTTTGAAGGTGTAAGCTTTTATTTTATCACTATCGGCATTGCTCAAAGCAGACTTAAAAAAGAAATTCTGGTATTTTCTCAATTTAGTTTTATGGTCTGTGGCTGCCTGGATGGTTGCCATTGCAGAGACGTATTGATTGCGTATTGTAAAAGCAAATGTCATCTCCCCATAGGGTGTGTTTTGTACGTGCCCACGCGAACTTGCCTGTTCAAACAATAAGGCCAACCCACCCTGGATGTCTCCATATGATGAGCCATAGCCGGGATAAGTCCCGTCAAAAACTTCCTTGGTAAAATATAATGAACCTATTTCGTCGGTTGCTTTGACAAAATACTCCGCAAAAAGATTATTGAGGTCAATATAGTTTTCAGCAGGCATAATGGGGTTTTTCGAACCATTGGTTTTCATGGGTTCAAAAAAGAAGGAACTGTTAGTGCCCATTTCATGAAAATCACCTATCACATTGGGATACCACTGATGATACCAGTTGAGTTTGCTTCTGCTTTCCGGATTAATGGCCAGAAACCAGTCCCTGTTCAGGTCAAACCAATAGTGGTTGGTTCTTCCACGAGGCCAGTTTTCGTTATGTTCGGCATCATCATTATCTGCAACCAGTGCATCAGATCTGTACATATTGGCCCATTGGGTATGTCTTTCTCTTCCATCCGGGTTGATAGCCGGGTCAATAAAGATGACAGCATTTTTGAGATAATTTTTTATTTCCGACTTTTGGGATGCCACAAGGGTGTACGCTGTGAGAATGGCTGATTCGGTGCTGGATGGTTCATTGCCATGGACACTGTATCCGAGATTGATAATGATTGGCAAATCTACAGCTTGTTTTTCATCATATTTTGCAATCTGTTCGATGTGTTGTTTTCTGATATTCTCCAGATTTTTCAGGTTTTCAGGACTTGAAATGATTAGCATACTTAAAGGCCTGCCTTCAAAAGTTTTACCATATTCCATGTACGAAGCATGATCGGAGACTTCATCCAGCTTCTTAAAATAAGAGATAATTTGGTCATGTCTGGCATGATATTCTCCTATGCCAAAGCCAAAAAAATCTGATGGTGCAGGGACTGCCTTATCGAAAGGTGCATATTTGGCATAAAAATAATCTTGCGAAAAAAGAGGTATGAAGAAAATGAAGAATGCAAGAATAAATAAAAATCTCATGATTTAATTGTTTTCAGGTTGTTAATTAAGGAGACAAAACAATGAATAAATCAGCATATTTTAAATTATTTGAACTAATATCTTCAATTAATGTTTTGGATTATGATTGCAAGACCTATTTTCGCACTCTTTTTGAAACAAAAGTACCTTTCTTAGAAACCAAACTTAATACCTGAACTAATTCAATGGCGACAATAAAATTTAGATTTGAAGATACGAGTATTCCGGAAGTGCTGGCCGAAGGGGTAGAGGAGGGTTATTCTATACTGGAAGCGACCGAAGATTTTGATGTACATCTCAACCACAATTGCGGCGGAGTTTGTGCATGCTCGACTTGTCATATTTATGTGGTCAAAGGTAGTGATGATCTTGAAGAGATTTCGGACAAAGAAGAAGATTTTATAGACAGGGCCATCAACCCACGGATAGAATCCAGGTTGGCCTGCCAATGTATCATCCTTGATAAAAACGCCAATATTGAAGTAATCATCCCTGATCAGAAGCAGATCATCGGGCATGAACATTGATGGGAATTTATTATAATCAAAAAATCTTTAAAATTTTATAGAAAACACAGTATCTTTAATGCTTAAACCTTATTACTGAGTATGGATAAACAAGATTTACTAGATAGAATCACATCAAATCCAGAAATTTGTCATGGCAAGCCAACCATAAGGGGAACAAGATACATGGTACAAAGTATCCTTGAGTATCTTGCTTCCGGAATGTCTCATGATGAGATACTATTAGATTTTGATGATTTAGAAGATGATGACTTGAAGGCATGCCTAACATTTGCAGCCAAAATGACAGAAATAAAGAGTATAAGTCCATTAGTTGCTTGAATCGTGAAATTCCTAATTGATGCCCAGCTACCAAAAGCATTAGCGATTTTTTTGAATAATCAAGGGTATCAATCTATTTATACATTGGATTTACCAAGTAAGAATAAAACATCTGACAGTGAGATAATTGAATTATCAATTAGGGAAAATTTAATTCAGGTAATCTCAAAAGATTCGGACTTTTATAATTCATTTTTACAAAAGGGAGAACCTTATAAACTGATTTATTTAAAAGTGGGCAATATGAGCACAACAGAAATAAGTTCACTTTTTGCCAATAATTTATCAGTTATCGTTAATCAAATCACAGCAAACTTTGTGATTGAAATATCTAAGAAAAATATTATCACAATCATATAGAGTTTGAAGATTACTGCAGTACTATCGAAGTAATCATCCCTGATCAGAAGCAGATCATCGGGTATGAACATTGATGGGAAAGTGAGGCTGTAAAATATTTTCCCTTCACCTGTTCAACTAATCGCATCCCAGTTCCATTCATCTGCTTAAAGCTGCCAAAAACCGCGAGGATTGGGATCCATAAACATATCTTAAAATATTTGTTTTCGGAGTAGACTTAAAGAATAATATAGACATACTCTATTTTGTCTCCATCTTTTTCCTTGACCAAATCAAAGCAATTACAAAAGCACTGATCAAATGCCAGATACTCCACCAGGCTGCTATTAATGCCATTCCGCCTTGTCCTTCAAAAAAATTAAAAATAAGTATAAGTGCCAGGCCTGAATTCTGAATGCCTGTCTCAATAGAGATTGCTCTGGCATCCTGAACAGGCAGTCCAAGGAGCGATCTGGAAAAATGATATCCTAAAAACAAAGCCAAACCGTTATGAATCAGCACAATAAAAAACACAATACCAATGTACTCTACAAGGTTGTCAAGGTTGCCTTTGATGGCAAATAATACAAAACCAATAAAAATACACAAACTCAACATTCTGACCATTTTTTTGATTTTATCAGTAAAAACAGGAAATAACTGAACACATATTTGAGCCAGGATCATAGGGATGATGATCAATTGGAGTATCGAAGAAGCCATATCCAAAAATTGAATTTCAAATACAGGATAACTTGTATTTCCTTTTGACAAAAGCGTTGAAAAAAATGAAAAAATAATCGGTGTAGTAAATACACACATCAAAGTAGATATCGTAGTAAGCATCACGGAAAGTGCAGCGTTGGCACCGGACAAATGTACTGCATAATTTGAAACATTGCCTCCCGGGCTTGACGCAATAAGTATCATACCCATAGCCAAAGCAAATTCAGGTTTAATGATCCAAATCAAGACAATAGTCAAAACCGGAAGCAGGATCCATTGAGAAATTAAGCCTGCAATGATAGACTTCGGGTTCTTTATGATATACGTAAATTCTGAAAAGTGGATATCTAATGCCACTCCAAACATCAAAATACCTAAACATATATTTAACAATGTGATCTGTCCCTGATCAAAATTGATATTAATCTGATCTAAATTATTCATACTAGTACTGATTTGTCACAAATTACATGTCCACATTACTTATCTCTGAATTCGTAAATTTCTTTTTTTTATAAAAAGTGTGAAATTAATAAGTTTTTCCACTTATTCATACCCTTAAAGTCAACATTACTAAAATCTATAAATGTAAAAATATTATCATAATATGCACTTTTTAGTCACTAAAGAAAATAAAAATATAAAATTGGGGTTAAATACAAATGTGTAAAGCTTAACTTTGCACTTTTTTATTTTACTTTGTTAAAGAATTTAATATATTTGCATTTTAAATAATATGTAAGTATATAAAAATAAATAAATTGGATATTTATGAATTGGATGATAGATATATCAAAAGGGATGTTATTGCTGGCTCTAACAACTTTCTTCCCTTCTTCTGATGATCAGACTACTCATTTGCAAAATCAAAATGTTAAGAATTCTTCACAAAAAATACTGAAGGATCCGGCTTTCGAACACCTGTTTGATCTCCATTTACAAAAAAACATTGATCAATATGAGTGCCCTGGTATGGCTGTACTTGTGATGCAGGAAGGTCAGGTAGTGTACGAAAAAACCTTTGGTGTAAAATCAAAATTTACAAAAGAAAGTATTACTCCTGAGAGTGTGTTCAGATTAGGCTCCGTTTCCAAAGGTTTTGCAGGAATTCTGGCTTCAATTCTTATTGATAAAAACATAATAAATCTGGAGGATCCGCTCGTTTTATATATTCCGGAACTCAAGCTGAAAGCTAAAACTGAAGACCAATTATTGCGTGTAAGGCATATTCTCTCTCAATCCACCGGGTTGACTGAGCATGCCTATTCCAATCTTGTATACGAAAATAAAGACCTGGAAACAATCATCACTTACCTGAATAAGCTTACTCCGAGAGATAAAACAGGAATCGCTTATGCTTATCAAAATGCTGCTTTTGGGCTTATCGAAAAAGTCATAGAATCTGCAACGGGAATGACTTATGCAAGAGCCCTGGATCATTATTTGTTTTCGCCATTAGGAATGTGCAATACAAGCTGTACTTTTGATGGCCTCCAAAACGCAGAGAATGTATGTATCGGTCACAGGTATTACGGACCAAAAGCTGGGTATCGACCTATCAATCATCTTCCGCATTACTACAATGTGGCATCAGCAGGTGGCGTCAACGCTCCCTTGAACGATATGGCTAAATGGTTGTATGCTGTCATGGGTTACAAACCTGATGTCATCTCCGAAAATGCAAGAAATATAGCATTCAGCCCATATGTAAATACTTCCAATCAAGGTAAATATTTTAATCATTGGCCTGGTATCACAGATTCACACTATGCACTCGGTTGGAGATTGGTCAATACAAAAAATAATCAACTGGTATACCATGGTGGATTGGTCAATGGTTTCAGAGCGGAAATTGCTTTTGATAAAGAAAAAAATTTAGGTGTGGTATTCCTCTTTAATTCAGTGACAAATTACAGTAATAAGGCGGTGCATGAGTTTTATGATTTGTGGAATGCGTATCAGGCTACAAATGAAAAAGATAACTTCATCCTTTAGAAATTCAGAAATGCGATCAGATATTGGTATCTAAAATGTAGGAACTTCATCTGACCTTACGAATGGAAGAGTAACAAGTTTTTCTGTCTTATAATATGTATCAATACCTGATATACAAACTGTACCAGCAGATATAGGATCTATGCTGGAGTCTTCTTTCTGATAGCTGCTGTCCAATATGATATGTTCCACATTACCTATCACCATGATGGTATTATTGATCTTAAGCGGAATAGTTTCTGCCAATGACATTCCTATTTTGATCCTGCTTTCGGCTACATAGGGAGCATAAAAAGAATTGATAAACTGGGGTGTGAGTTTACATCTGTCAAATTCAGACAAATCCCTTGGAAAATCGGCAGATGTGAAGTGTGCTCTTTCTATGATAGCCGTATTGATGTGATTGATTGTATAAAATCCTGTACTTAATATGTTTTCCATGGTGTGCCTTTCACCCACCATTGGTCTCATGATAAATGCTATCAAAGCAGGATCAGACCCAAGATGGACTACAGAACTAAAGATGGCTAGGTTGGTCGCCCCTGATTCTGATTTGGTACCTATCAAATTTCCAGGCTTATACCCTGTGATGCTGTTAATCAGGGATAGACGTGGCACCATATCCATCCCAATGATGTCTTTTTTTGTATAATGTATCATATAAGTCATTGCAAAATCGACGAAAGAAAGCCCTGATGCTCATAACCTGCCAAAACACTTTTATTGAAGGTAGTACATCTCTAATCGACCCAGTCAGCCAAAAAAGATTGGTGTCCCTGGTACCTCCATTATTTCTATTGGATGCAAAGATAAGTTTTTTGCCATCATAAGAAAACATAGGGAATGAATCAAATACTTTATCAAAAGTGATTTGTTTTAAACCTGTGCCGTCAAGATTGATCACATAAAGATTAAACTGATAACCACGAGGAGCCGCATGATTGGAAGAAAAAATTACTTTATCTCCTTTTGGGTGAAAATAAGGAGCCCAATTGGCCTTTCCAAGATTTGTTATCTGTTTCAAATCTGTGCCATCTACATTACATACATACAATTCCATATTAGTAGGCATTACCTGTCCCTCTTTCAGCAATTCTTTATACACTTTCACATCTTCTTCTGTTTTGGGTCTTGATGCTCTGAAAATAAGTTTTTTGCCATCAGGAGAGAAAAAAGCACCACCATCATATCCTAGTTGATTGGTGACTTGCCTGACATCTGACCCGTCAACATTCATGGTGAACAACTCCAGATCTCCGGTTCGCATCGATGTAAAAACAATTTTATCACCGTTGGGAGAAACTGTAGCTTCAGCATCATATCCCGGAGTATCTGTTAGTTTTTTAATGATATTTCCCTTCAAATCTCCATGATAAATGTCAAATGTCTCATAAACAGGCCAAATATACTTTCCGTCAGCTCTTCTCTCAGGTACATGGGGACATGACGCAAATGCTTCGTGAGTGGACGCATATACAATACTCTTATTTCCGGGCATAAAATAACTGCAAGTAGTCCGACCCTTGCCGGTACTTAACAATGGTGGAGCTCCTGCTTTTCTTTCCCATTTTTCAAGGTCAAAAAAATATATCTGGTCGCAATCTGCACCCCACAATTTATTGGTGGCCTGAAAGACTATTTTTTTATCATCAAAACTCCAATAAGCCTCAGCATTGTCCCCGCCAAAAGTAAGTTGTCTGATATTTTTAATGTGTACTTCATTTGCATACCTTAATGAATCCGAACCTGAATCGAGCTTTGTGTATAAAATGCTTTTTTTTACTGTCTGGCAAGACAACAAAATGAATGAAAATAATAAAGCAAAATATAATCTGTTCATCTGTTTGATATTTTAAAGATTTTGGACAAAATTACACTAAAGACTACTTTTGATAGTCAGTCTTGTGTCATTTTTTAAAAATGTCATGATATGATTGAAATCATCATCCAAATGTTGTAGAAAATCTTATAGGTGAATGCCATTTTTGTACTGAAATTGTTTATACTACCCGCAAACGGTGCGTGACGTAGGCAGGCAGGCTCAATTCTTAAAGAGCCTGTCAAGCTACGCTTGAGACAACCCACCATTAAACTCCTAACAATCGGGATAATCTATTACCTAAATATCTAAAATGAGTTCCGTAATGAAGATCAAAGTACAATAAAATAAGCATTTTTGACGACAAATCATACTGTGTGCAGCTATGCTGTAGTCATCGCTACAGCATAGCTGCACACGGTATGGTGTATGACTGAACGGTGCAACAGCAAAATTGAGTGGGAGCTCAATTTAGTGAAGGAACAGTCAGCTCACCTGACGGCATGGTCATGTTGCTTCATAGGTCAGAATACAGTAATTTTGGTCTGGAATAGGAAATTCATTTTAGATTTTTAGGTATTAAATTCAGAATTTAAAAATCAATGTCGTTTAGATAAGAAATTTTTCTTTGTTTTTACCCTATCTAAATCTTTCCCTTACAAGGGAAAGACTTCATAAAGTCGCCTAACTAAACGACATTGACTTAAAAATCATATAGTATTATGTGATACACCAAATCTTATCGTCTGGTCCTGCTTCTGGTTTTACTGCCCGCATTGCTCCTTTGCATATATTTAATCAACTCCAAGAAAAAAATCAAAATGATAGCACCGCCTACTGAGCTAACTAAATTACCAAAAAAGCCATGCATCATAGGTACTTTGGCT
Organism: Saprospiraceae bacterium; assembly: GCA_016713025.1. Taxonomy (NCBI): domain Bacteria; kingdom Pseudomonadati; phylum Bacteroidota; class Saprospiria; order Saprospirales; family Saprospiraceae; species Saprospiraceae bacterium. Next base: position 2,672,950 of record JADJPZ010000004.1, read on the forward strand.
AATTTTACGAGCCACGAACCTAAGTAACCGCCTATAACTCCGACAACAATATTTCCAAAAAAACCAAATCCCTCGCCACCCAGAATCCTGCTGGCTACATAACCACTGACAGCTCCAAAAAAAATTGTCGCTACCAGCGACCAGTCAAACGATCCTAATGACCAATCCATATTACAAAATTTACCGTCAAAGATATTGGAAAATTTCAAATTCTACTTCCTCAGCTTTTTTAAAAAGCAAAGAAAAGTAATAAAGAATACTATTTACACTATTCAATTGAAACGGGGTTTGGTATTCTTAGTATAGAGTTTGTTCAAATTTTAAACATTACTATTAATTCCTTATATTTTTTTCCAATAATCTTAAAATAATTTGCCATAATTCTTCATACGGAAGGATTTCGACCATATTGCTTTTTTCGTCTGTCATAAAGGTAAGAGCTTCCATTTTTGCATAAATGTTTTTTGTATGAGCTTTTACTCTGATCGGGTGAAAGCCTACCTCTGCCATCTTGATAAGCAATTTGATAAAATAAAATGATCTTATTGCTTCCTTCTTGTTTAAATATTTATAGATATATTGGTTCAGTGTCTCTGTCAACGCATAGATACTATCATATTTGCGTTTCAGGAGTAAAAAAAGAATCTTGAGTATGATGATCTGTATATGCAATCCTGCTTTATCTTTAGTATAGAAAGCAATACTATTTAAAAATTTGTTACTATTGAATGTATTTATATGGGCTACATCCAGTTTGTTCCTATCAAGTATTTTTGCTTCTAATAGAAACTGAATAAAAGCTTCTCTTATCTTCCATTGCTCTTCTACTATAGGAATTTTGTTTAGGTTTTTATGGTCTATCCGGGATTTGTACAAGCTAAAAAGTTCATTATAAAATTGACCTCTGAGCAGGATAGTAAAGTAGTTTAATGCATCTTCAAACCAAAGCCTGTGGCCCTCGGGAGCGATAGATAGTGCAGTTTTATATTCTTTGGCAGCAGCATCATACTGTTTTAGATGAAAATAAGAAAGGCCTACATTGATGATACATCGGTATCTCATCATTTTGTCGTTGGTAAACATAGTATCGCAACTCTGAATACCTTCCCTTGCGACCATTAAACCTAGATTAAATTGACCAGTGAGCAAGTAATAAAAATTTGCAGTAGAAAAATATGTAAAGTGGATTTTCCATGAATTATGTTTTTCCTTTAGTACTTTAAGTTCTTCCAGCATACTGTTGACTTCTTTTATTTTCTCTGTATTAAATCCACCCTTTGCCAAAACATACCAATTTGAAATGGTCGCATTGTATCTCATTGCTATATTCTCGGCGTGGTATATTTCTGATAACAGCAGGTTTTCTTCTTTCATTTTGAAAAAAATAATATTATCAGGCTGTACAAATCCATAGAAATTCATGAGAATGTTTGTCAAGGGTATAGCTGATTCGGTAAGATAGTTCTCTTTACAAAAAGCTAAATTTTTCTCAGCTAATCTAACAGCTTCCTTTTGATATCCATTTTTATATAATGAAGTGATGATAAGATTGTTTTTATCAGCTACGAGTGAGCGCATACTGAAATTGTCAAAATTTTTAGACGAGCCGGATGCCACAAAGATATCATCCTGCAGCTTCTGTTCCAATCTGTGCTTCAGTACCCGAAATTCCGTATTTTTATCTTTGTTGCCATACAACTGAAAGCAAACATCAACATCAGATATCCCAGGATTTTGGCGCAATAACTCTTCAAAAGCATCTAACTTCTTCCCGTAGTTAGTATTCGACTCTTTAAGATTGATCTTTATTTTGAATAATGCCTGAATCAACTCCATATATGCAAGTAAAAAAGCGTATTAAATAAAAAAATGTGAATTTACAAAATTCATTATTTAGAATGTAAATATAACACTAATAATCAAGTATTTAGTGTGATACGTAAGTATAATATTGTCATTTTTAAATGTAACATTTGACGTATATTCTTAAGCAAAACAGAAGCGACACTCATCTACTTTTGCTATTGTTTAATAATTAAATATTTCTTTGCTATGGCTGTATGACTGAACGGTGCGACAGCAAAATTGAGTGGGAGCTCAATTTAGTGAAGGAACCGTCAGCACACCTGACGGCATGGTCATGTTGTTTCATAGGTCAGAATACAGTAATTTTGGTCTGGAATAGGAAATTCATTTTAGATTTTTAGGTATTACGCAACAACAATAATAAAGGCTGATAATATGAAAGACATAAAAGATAATTTACTGATATTGGTGGTCATGACTATAATTAATTTGACCGTACTTTGGAATTACATCGCTAATGGAGAGACTAAACACGGGGTAGGATATTTTATATTTTTCTATGTAGCTATTTTGACAATTCACTTTTTTACAAAAAAAATTCCACCTTTAATAGATATAGAAGTAAAACATCCTAAACATGAGCTATTAGTTGCAACTCTATTTTCAATATTGGGTTTGCTCTTTTTGAGCTTGAATTTTATGCAAAAGTCAGGTGTAATACAAAAAAATTTATTTACATCAGTTCCTATTTTACTTGGATCGTTTCTCTTTTCTACTCCATTAGGGATATTGATCTATTTATTACTGAAAAAATATAAAATTTTGCAACTTGGGTTCACAATTAAACCATTGATTTATTTTTTGCTTGGTGCATTAATTTATGGATTGACAGGGCTTTTTGCATATGTTTTTAACGAAGACGGCATTATTTGGAAAGAAGGCCTGCAAGAACTTGGCGGTGTAGCGGGGATTTTTGTTCAAGGAATAATAGGTGCCGCTTTATTCGAAGAATTTAGTCGATTTGTCATTCAGTCAAGATTTGAAAAAATCATTAAAACTTCCGGGATAAGTATTCTTTTTGCAACAGCCATTTGGGCTTTTATGCACTTTCCTGTCACTGTTTATAAAGGAGCAAACATATCATACACCATTGTATATTGCATTCAAATCATACCACTGGGTTTTGTTTGGGGATATCTGACACAGAGAACAAAATCTATTCTTCCTTCTACTCTTATTCATGGTCTAAACTTATGGGGATTTCAGAATGGTTAATCCTTTGAAATGAGAGTTAAAGCCTTTTGATGAGATAAGACTTCAATATAAAAGTATGAGCCCGACCTACTTAATCGAACATAAGGATAAATTTAAGTATAAGACACCTCAGATCTGATTCATAAATCCTATTAAAAAAAATCGGGTGTATTTCATTTTTTCGCCTCACATTAAAAAAATCATCAATTTTTTTTTCGATTCAGTCAAGATGCCTTAATATATTGTATCGTAGCTAAAAGTTGCGACGAACAAACGATGCTTTAGAGACATGATCCTGCAGATAAATTACTCCCGCCTATCGGGGCAGGAGCGTAGCTCTGTCATCTTTGTAGAAAACATTAGCACCTGAAACATAAGGGGCGTAGCCCTGACATCTTATATTTACCACATCTCTTAAGATCACAGGGCTACGCCCCTACTTGATGGTGTGTGGATATTTTTGCTACAAAGATCTCAGGACTACGTCCCTATATTAATCTCGGACATAAAGATTAGAGATAATAGAAGGGTGTATTTCATTTTTTCGCATCACATTAAAAATCATCAATTTTTTTTTCGATTCAGGCAAGATGCCTTAATATATTGCATCGTAGCTAAAAGCTACGACGAACAAACGTTGGTTTTTTGTTGATATATTGATACATTTGCACGGATTACATCATTTATGATAAAAAAAGACGCTGCTATAGGTTTTATTTTTGCTACCCTTTTACTGGATGTGATTGGGTTTGGGATCATCATTCCTGTTTTGCCCAGGTTGCTTTCAGAGATGCTAGGTATAGGCATCAATGAAGCCAGCAAATACGGTGGTTATCTTCTTTTTGCATTTGCAGTAGCTCAGTTTATTTTTTCACCGGTGATTGGCAACCTTAGTGATCAGTATGGCAGAAGACCGGTTTTGTTATTATCTTTATTGGGATTCAGTATTGATTATCTCATCCTTGCATTTGCACCTGATTTCTGGTGGTTTTTTATAGGAAGAATCATTGCCGGTATCACGGGGGCAAGTTTTACCACAGCGGCTGCTTACATTGCAGATATCAGCACTCCCGAGACCCGTTCAAAAAATTTTGGTATGATAGGCGCTGCATTTGGATTGGGTTTTATCATTGGACCACTTCTGGGAGGTGTGCTCGGGCAGTTTGGCGTTAAAATCCCCTTTTATGTAGCCGCAGCACTGAGTTTTATGAACTTTTTGTATGGGTACTTTATTCTTCCGGAATCCCTGCCGTTGGACAAGCGCCGCAAATTTGATATAAAAAGGGCTAATCCATGGGGCTCATTAGTACATATTGGCAAATATAAGAATGTCAGATATTTGCTACTTGCGTATTTCTTTTTGTATGTGGGTTCGCATGCTGTCCAAAGCACCTGGAATTACTTCACAATGTACAGATTTGGATGGAGCGAAGCCATGGTGGGGTATTCACTCGCCATTGTAGGCATCCTGGTGGCATCGGTTCAGGCTATGCTTGCCCAAAAATCGGCTCTCTTTTTCGGACTTGAGCGTAGTATTGTCATCGGATTTGGTCTGTATACGGCAGGTATGTTTTTATTTTCCATCGCCAATCAGTCTTGGATGTTATTTTTATTTTTAATCCCTTATTGTTTTGGAGGTATCGCCATGCCTAATCTTCAGTCATATATGGTAGGTAAAGTGGAGCCCAATCAGCAAGGCGAACTGCAAGGGACGTTGACCAGCCTCATGAGTATTACGACCATCATTGGCCCAATCATGATGACCAGCATTTTTTATTACTTCACTACTGGATTAGCCCCATTTGCATTTCCAGGCATTGCTTTTTTTGTTGGAGGAATTTTGATGGGTATCAGTTTGATCATCACTTGGAAAGTACTGTTGCCTAAAGCTCCTAAATGGTATTAACAGAAATTTTTTGTCAGCTTAACCTGACAGTTCTCTACCTACCAAATCTTAAGTCAATATTGATTATATAAAAAAATCTGGCAAAACGGGTCTTGCCAGATTTCATTCATGAGTCATATTTTCCAATCATCAAAAACTCGCAATGTATTCTAATTCATTCTTGCGTTTTCAGTGTGCTCCAAACGTGTATTTTCAGTTTTTTTCTTCAATTCAGTTGCCATTTTACTGGCTTCTTCTTTGATAGCTTCCATTTTTTTGTTTACAGTTTCGACCACGTCCGTAAATTTAGCATTCAGGTCTTCACCAACATCGTTGGTTTTTTTTGAAAGTTTTGCCCTGGTGACACTACCTTTATCCGGAGCAAATAAAACACCAAGTATTGCACCGACTCCAATAGCACTCAGGATACCGAAAAGTATTCTACCGATTCTCATTTTAATATTATTTTAATCAAATGAAGAAATATCAGGAATATTCTCCTTAAAACTATTAACCCTGATTTGATTATCCCTACTATTGAGATAACCCTACATTGGAAATTTCAAAGATCTACATCCTTTGTCAAAACAAATATATATCAAAAAAAATGAATTGCTAGGTGACGTGGGTCATATAAGCACATGATAAATATCATCAAAATATCCTCATTACCAAATCAGATAGTTTTGCTGCTTCAAGCTCCCAGTTGTGAAACTGTTTTGCCTTCATGCATTCCGTATGCATATGCTCAAGTTTTTCTTTGTTTTTGAGCATTGAGTTGATCGCGTGGGCAATCTTATCCTCACTTAAACCATCTATAGTGATGCCTACTTCATATTTATTTATAATATGGCGATACTCAGGAAAATCCATATTGACAGATGGTAATCCTGCATGCATATAATCAAAAAATTTATTGGCCAATGAGTAATAATAACTCTCACTGCTTGAATCCAGCAAATTAATACCTATTGTTGCTTGCTCCAACAGGGTTTTTGTTTCATTTGGATTTTTCCCTCCTTTAAAAATGATGTTTCGGCATGCTTCCGACTCCTCAGCCATCTTTTTAAGCTCGCTGGTGATGTCTCCTTCCCCAACTATCCATAATACAGCATCAGGAATATGTTTCATACTTTTTATCATTTGATCAAGTCCGCGTCCCTTATTAAGCATACCTACATAAATGATGACAGGTACATTATTAGTGACAGGTACTTCATTTTGAAGATGCGCTTCCTTTATTGATTCAAGATATGGAACATTATACAAAGCAGTGAAGGAGACAGCCCATTTTTCACTCATCAGTTTTGCAAGTGCATCACCGACAGTGATGTGAGCATCAGACTTAGGGATAAAGTTTTTTTCAATGATTGACCATACCCACCTGACAAATGGCTTATGAATGAGTTCAGGTACTTTTGTAAAATATTCATGAGCATCAAAGATTTGGCGGCATCGTTTCATCCACTTTACTACACCTCCTGCAAGCAATGTATCGGTATCTACCGAATAGATGATGTCATTTTTACCGATATTTCTGAACAAAAAATACGTCAAACGAAGATTGTACACAAGGTAGAAAGAAAATCCTTTTTCAAAAAAACAATGTAATCTGACCTGATGAAACTGTTTATGCTCCAAAGGCAATGATATTTTTCGCTTTCTTCCCACCAAAATTACCTGATGCCCCATATCGGACAGCGTATTGCAAATCCTGATCATCCTATTATCCTGAATGAGGTCATTAGTGACGGTACAAATGATTTTTTTTGATACCTCTTTCATTTAAGCTGGGGGAAATATAAGTCCGGAATTGTCGATCAATATTCTGCCTTCGGATTCAAAATCTTTTATGGCCCGCAAGACTCTTTTTCTTTTGTTGAAAGGATACAAATTGACATATTGATGGATATCGACTGTTTGTTGACTTGCAGATATCAGGAGATGATTATATAGCTTTTCAAGTTGTTCATCTGTCAGAATGATCTTAGATTTTCCAACACAAATATCACAACGACCGCAATCTTCGACCTTTTCTCCAAAATACTCTACCAGGATTTTCTGTCTGCATTTCTCTTCATTTTTGGCATACGTGATCATAGCATTGAGTCTGTCACCGGCCATTTTTTTGCGCTCCTGATACAATCTTTTATTGATGCTAAAAGAATTTTGTTCAGGTCTGTCCTGCATGAAAGTAATCTGAGGCTCTGCAGACCTTTGGTTATAGCTGATATATCCTTCTGCCCTTAAGATTTGGAGATAGTGTGTCAGTTGATGTTCCTCCATTCTTAATTCCTGTGCTATTTTGACCTCGTCAATTTTGACCGGTTCTATAAAAAGGCCTTCATACTTCCTGAGCAGATGGACCATCACTTTGGTTTTAATATTATTTTCTCTGTGCAAAAAGTCCAGGTACTCCTGATCTGCCAGAATCATCAATCTGGAAGGTTCTTTAAAAGCTTCCGAAAATGCTACCCAACCTTCTTTTTCCAGCATATTCAATATGTGAAATACTTTTCGTACCGGTAGGTTTAGGTATTCAGCAAAATCAACAATGTGAAAATCATATGTTTCCATCATACCGGCACCATAGGCGACTTTGTGAAATCTGCAAAGCCTGTCATAAACGCTGCTGATAATTTCAAGTGATGGATACTGATCTTCATAATTTTTTCTTGCGGCTTCGGCATCAGATGCATCTGCGACGATGACCGCAAAAGCAGGCAAACCATCACGCCCTGCCCTACCCGCTTCCTGATAATACTCTTCGATACTTGGAGCTATATCCATATGAATCACCAATCTCACATCGGGTTTGTCAATCCCCATTCCGAATGCATTGGTTGAGACCATCAGCCGGACTTTGTTTTGCATCCAGGCTTGTTGGTTTTTTTCCCTTATTGATTTTTCCATACCACCATGGTATGAAGCACAACTGATACCGCTGTAGGTGAGCCATTGAGCTATTTCTATAGTTTCTTTTCTGTTTCTCACATATATTATCGCACTACCACGTACCTTATCCAGAATCTGCAAGATTTCGTTCATCTTGTTTTCAGTTTCTATCACCGTAAAACTGAGGTTATCCCGAACAAAACTCTTTTTAAAGATGGCAACATTTTTCAGACAAAGTTTTTCTGCTATATCCGTAATCACCTTGGGAGTCGCTGTAGCCGTCAAAGCTATCACAGGAACCTTGGGATGTATATCACGCAGAAGTGATATGTTAAAATATGATGGTCTGAAGTCATATCCCCACTGTGATATACAATGAGCTTCATCGACTGCTATAAGGCTAATTTTGGCTTTTGCGATACGAAGTGAAAACATCTCGGATTTGATCCTCTCCGGCGAGATATACAATAATTTGATATCGCCATATACAAAGTCATCCAAAATGGATCTATTTGTTGGTAAGTCAGATTGGAATGCAGCGATTTTGCATTGATGTTTCTGACTCTCAATTGATCTACCTGATCCTGCATCAATGCAATAAGGGGTGATACAACAATAGTCTTACCTTGAAACATCATGGATGGTACCTGAAAACATACAGACTTGCCACCACCTGTAGGTAATAAAGCTATGGTATCCTGTAGCTTCATCACGCTATCAATAATGAGGTCCTGAGGTGATCTGAACTTGTCGTATCCCCAGTACTTTTTCAATATATATGTACTATCTTCCAATCAAAATGTTAAGTATATTAAAATTTCAACTTTTTAGCTTTAAATCCACCAATTAGTCCACACAGACGTAAATCAATTGTAAAAATAAAAAATAATGCTGATTATAGAGCTATTATCGCCTGCAAGATGCAAACAAGTCGAGATTAAGGAAGATAACCTACCTGACTCACCAAGGATTGGGTAAATTTATTAAGCTTTCTCTTTGAAACGGGTATTGAAAATGGCTAAAATTTCGGGCAAATGACTTTGCTACCCTTTCCAAATCCTCTTCTACCTTTTGAGTCGGCAAGAAGAACATTCACTGTGATGGTTGAAATTAAATAATAATCCTTGACCGAGGCTCCTCCCCTTACTGACCCGGTCGGCAATTGAATGGGGTCTGACTGGCCTAAAAATTCATTCATTCTGTTGCCAAGATTAGCTGCAAGAACTCCATTACTTGCACTTAGATCATCATAGTTGACATAATTAGTACTGACGTCATCAAGATAATCAGTAAAGGTCCTTCGCATCACTACTTCAATACCTAAATTTATTGTTTCTGATAGTATAAACTTTGCTCCACCTCCGAAACACAGTCCTGCACTTAATAAATTGTATTTTGAACCAAATCCCGGCATTCCCTGACCTTCTGTACCTAATGGCTGTAATCTTACCTCATTACCTCTGTATATGGTAGTTGGGTCAAATCTGAATCCACAAAAACCAATGGTGGCATAAGGTAAAAAGACCGAACTACCCTCTTCCATATCATAACCAAATATGTAATATTCTCCCATCACAGCACCCTCGACCAAGGAAGACTTAAAACTGAGGTTTCGTAAGTTTTGCCAATCAAGTGATGAGTTGGAGTCACTGCCTTTTACCTTACCAAAGACAAGAGATGCTTTGGCCCCAAATTTTTTTTGAAATATTTTCCTGTAATGCAATTGCAATGCCATTCCACTATTATTGACCACATTGGTAGTGAACGATGGCGCATTCAGGTCTCCCCAATAGGTAGATGCTCCCCAACCAAATCCAATTTCGCTATATTGGGCATACATTTTATCTGATTTGAAGCCGATAAAAAACACAAATCCCAGTAATAAAAATTTAAACCGCATAATTTATTTATCTGTCAAAAACATCTTCAATATATATAAACACTTCGTTTACAAAATCTTACAAAGCTAATAGTATAGCATTATCAAAATATTTATATTTATATACTATAGCCAATGAACAATATTCAAAACATTTAACTTTATTGTATTGAAAAATATTATGTATCACCCTAATATTTATAACCAAAAAAATCAATTTGTCTCAGACGTGCCGTTTATATTCTAAATTGCATGTCAGGTTCAAAAATGAAAAAGTTTATTTTTTTTTGAGGATGAGTTTGTACAATTTTTTATAAATATATATTGATTTCTTTAACAATTAACAAATTACAATATCAGCGTGTATTTAACAAATTGCACTTTTGCAGTGTTCTTTTTAATAAACGGCAAAAACGTGGTTGAACTGGGCGGGTTGTCTCAAGTATAGCTTGACAAGCTCTTCAGAGCCTGCCAAGCTATGCTTGGGAATGAGGGTAGCGAGGAAGGAATTTTGAATTTATGCAGTTTGTTATACACACAGTATCAGCTTTTTGAAAGTATCAAAAACCTTTAAAATACAAAATAATACATATGAAATATTTTTTTAATGTAATACTATTTTTGGCATATTCGTTTCAGTCCATAGGACAAACATCAGTTCCGAAAGACTGGTTTTTTGGCAGCCCGGGTGAAACATACAATGGTATTTCTATCCAAAAAGCGTATACAGAGATATTGAAAAATAAAACGCCCAAATCTGTTGTAGTAGCGGTAATCGACTCAGGGATCGATATAGACCATGAAGACCTTAAGGAAAATATATGGACAAATCCCGGTGAAATTCCCGGAAATGGCATTGATGATGACAAAAACGGATATGTGGATGATGTACATGGGTGGAGTTTTTTGGGTAATGCTGACGGACAAAATGTAGCACAGGATTCATATGAAGCTACTAGAGTTTTTGCTGCGCTGCGATACAAATATGAAAACGCCAATCCTGCAAACTTAAATAAAAAACAGAAAGCAGAATATGATGACTACGTCAGGGCAAAAGAAATAGTCGAAAAAGAGACAAACAAAGCCAAAATGAATCTCAGTCAATTGGATATGGTGGAGCAGAAGGTTATGTCCTCACTTGACGAATTAGAAAAATCGATCGCAGGCAGAACTTTTGATAAAAATACCTTAGATTCTCTAAACACAGAAGGAAATTACCTACTGACACTTTCAAAAAATCTTTCTGTAGAATATCTGTCAGATCCAAACATCACCAGTATAGCCGATATAAAATCTATCATCTCAGAAGAAATAGCACAGGATAGGAGAGATCCTTCCAATAAAGTTAACATATCCTACAATCCGGATTTTGACCCAAGAAAGACAATAGTAAAAGACAACTACGCTGATCCATATGAAAAATATTACGGAAACAATGATGTGAAAGGACCTGATCCATTGCATGGAACACATGTAGGAGGAATCATAGGAGCAATGAGAAACAATGGCCTCGGGAGTGACGGCATCACACCTAATGTAAAACTCATGTCAGTCCGTGCTGTCCCCGATGGAGATGAAAGAGATAAAGACGTAGCAAACGCCATCAGATATGCTGTAGATAATGGTGCCACTGTCATCAATATGAGTTTTGGAAAAGGATTCAGTCCTGAAAAGAGTGTGGTAGATGAAGCTGTCCAATATGCAGCAAAAAAAGATGTTTTGCTGGTACATGCCGCCGGTAATGCAGGAGACAATAACGATGCAACACCTACTTACCCAAATGATACTTACCGGAAAAAGTCAGGCTTTCTTTGCAAAAAACACAAAACTGCCAAAACTGGGTCACTGTAGGTGCCTTAAATTATAAGAAGGGCATCAATACGATAGCTCCATTTTCAAATTACGGATTGTCACAAGTAGATTTGTTTGCTCCAGGCATGATGATCTACAGTACCACTCCTGAAAACACCTATGCGCCATTACAAGGTACAAGTATGGCAGCACCTGTAGTGGCTGGTGTTGCAGCAACTATCAGGTCAGTTTATCCATCTCTTACTGCAGAACAAGTGAAAGAAGTATTGATCAATTCAGTCAATAAAATCAATGAAGAAGTGGTAATACCCGGGGGAAGCGGGGACAAATCGGCATTTTCAAAATTGTGTGTTTCAGGGGGTATTGTAAATCTTTACAAAGCACTTGAGTACGCTGCAACTGTAAAAGGTAAAAAGAAAATAAAAGAAGTGAAAGCATAAGGCCATTAGTCAATGAAATTCATCCAGCTTGGAATTCAATTGTACAACACCAAACATTCATTAATATATGAAGATGAAACCTTTTAACCTTTAAACCTCTATAATTCACAATACTCCGATAACTTTTAAAATACATTAGGATAAAAAATATATATAAAAAGTAAATGCGTAAATTGGCCCTTGAGCCAACCTGTAATCACAATCTCTCACAAAAATGATTACACAAGACGCATTTACTTCCGGCAAAAGCCTTATAGGTACAATATTAGATAAAATGGTTGGCATCAACAAATGGCAGAAAGTATTTTTTATGGAAGTAACCATGTTATTTCTTACCATCAAAGGAAAAATCAATTTTACTCAGATGGGAAGATATAGTTCGTCGCCTGAAGTGAGGTTTCGCAACATGTTCAAGAAGGCATTTGATTTTGTATCAATCAATTCTTTATTTATCACCCAACAATGTGGCGATGAATTGATAGTGGGGTTTGATCCTTCATATCTTTCAAAGAGTGGGAAACATACACCTAATGTAGGCTATTTTTACTCTGGTGTAGCAGGCATGATCAAGCGAGGTATGGAATTTGGATGCTTGGCCATCATAGATGTCAAGCAAAATACAGCCTATCATCTTGATGCCGTACAGACACCACCGGTGAAGAAAGAAGATGCAGAAACTGGTCTGATCAAACACTATTGTAAGATATTTGTCGAAAGGATTAATACAATAAAGAAACATAGTGAAATCCTAGTAGTAGATGGTTGGTTTAACAAACAAAAATTTGTAGGATCAATGACCAAATTGGGGTTAGAAGTGATCTGTAGATTACGCCCCGATGCAAACTTAAAGTATCTTTACAATGGTCCGAAGATGGAAGGAAGAGGTCGCCCTAAGAAATACTCATGCAAAGTAGATCTCAAAAATATAGATAAGAGTGTATTCAAAAAGACAGTTGATGATGGGAGCAAGGTTATATACGAAGCAGTGGTGTATTCCATAAGTCTAAAGATAAATATCAAAGTGGCCTATACAGAATATTTAAATGAGAAAGGTGAAGTTACAAACACCATTCTTTATTTTAGCACCAACACGTCTAGGGATTCCATCGACATAGTCAGATATTACAAAGCCAGATTTCAAATGGAATTTATATTCAGAGACGGCAAACAGTTTACCGGATTGGACAACTGTCAGGCAAGGTCAGTGGAGAAAATCCATAATCATGTAAATTATGCCATGACGGCAGTCAATGTAGCTAAAGCAATCATACGGCAAGGCATAGAAAAAGATCAGCCCTGCAGTTGCTCCATTCAAGATATCAAAACAGAGTTATTTAATCAATTTCTGCTGGAAAGAATATTTATCAACTATGGTATTGAACCAGAGTTGCAAAAAAATAATGAATTAAAACGCAAAATATTAGATTTTGGGAAAGTCGCAGCTTAAATTTGTTATCGGAGTATTGATTCATGGACATATTAAAATTCCCTGTAGGAAAATTGAAGCTGCCTGACACAGTTGAACAAGATCATCTGCACGGTTTTATAGACTCTATCAGTACTTTTCCTGATGTGCTTGCTTCACTGATCAGCACTTTTTCTGATGAAGAGCTCGACACGCCATACAGGCCGGAAGGCTGGACTGCGAGACAAGTGATACATCATCTCGCGGATAGTCACTGCCATGCCTTGATGCGATTCAAATGGTCACTGACAGAAGACAAACCGACTATCAAACCCTATCTGGAAGCTCAAAATGCCTTGCTTGTGGATTATCTCCTTCCTGTGCAACCATCTTTGGACATACTCAAGGGAATCCATGAAAAATGGGCGACAATCATGCTGCATATGAAGTCTGAAGACTGGATCAAAGGGTATTACCACCCAGAAACCGGACGTTTTTTCAGATTAGATCAGGTGGCAGCTATGTATGACTGGCACTGCAGGCATCACCTGGAACATATCAGATTGTGCAAAAAGACAACCTGATGGTCGAAGTTTGTAACTCCCCGATGGTCGAAGTTTGTAAATTCGATCACATACATCAAGCATTTGCAATGCGTTGATTGTAAGCAAGATACTAAAAATAGCACATCACCTGATGGTCGAAGTTTGTAACTTCGAACCCATACATTAAGCATCTACATGAGATGCGCTATTTTCACATACTTAATACCTTATTTGCTTCATGTTCAGGTTAAATAAACATGTTAACCTATAACCACCAACAGTGCAAAAATTTACCTATTTTTGCCCCGTTAATTTAATAAAAGAATGCAATACCTTCTCCTGGAAAACGTCAGCCGCTCCTACGGAGACAAAGTCCTTTTCAAAAATGTAAATCTTTCTGTCAGCAAAGGAGACAAAATCGCTCTAATTGCTAAAAATGGTAGCGGCAAGACCACACTTCTCAAAGTGATCAGTGGCGAAGAAGGTTCTGACGGGGAAAATGCAAAAATCACCATCTCAAAGGAAATCAAGACGGCCATCCTGAAACAGGATCCTACATTTGATCCAACAGCCACCGTGCTCGAAACCATATTTGACTCCGACAATGAAGCTATCATCGCTGTCCGTGACTACGAAAAAGCACTCACCACAAAAGACGAAACGCTCCTTCAAAAATGTGTGACCCGTATCGAAGACCTGAAAGCATGGGACCTGGAGTCACGCATCCATGAAATCCTCAACAAACTCAAGCTGACTGACCTCAACCAGAAAACAGGAGAAATGTCAGGCGGACAGAAAAAAAGACTGGCACTGGCAAAGATCCTCATCGATGAACCTGATTTTCTCATCCTCGATGAGCCGACAAACCATCTGGATATCGAAATGATAGAGTGGCTCGAAAACTTCCTCCAGCAACCCAACCTGACTCTCTTTATGGTCACGCATGACCGGTATTTCCTTGAGCGCATTTGCAATGAAATCTTAGAACTTGACAATGGTCAGACCTATATGTATCGGGGCAACTACTCCCAATATCTCGAAAAAAGAGAAGCCAGAATACTCAACGATGCCGCCAATCTCGAAAAAACCAAAAAACTATTTTCAAAAGAACTGGACTGGATGCGCCGTCAACCACAAGCCCGAAGCACAAAAGCCAAATCACGTATCGATGACTTCTACGAAATAAAAGAAAAAGCTCAGGTGCGTCTCAATGATGATGAGATGAAAATCAATATTGCTGCTTCCAGATTAGGGTCAAAAATCCTGGAGGCACACTCTATTGTAAAAAGTTTCGGAGATAAAAAAATATTGGATGGATTTACCTACAAGTTTAAAAAAGGCGAACGTATCGGCATAGTCGGTGCCAATGGGACGGGCAAGTCCACATTCCTTAAGGTATTGACTCAACAATTACCACCTGATGGCGGAAAAATAGTAGTGGGTGACACTATCGTATTTGGATATTATACGCAGGATGGACTCATCGTCAATGAGGACAAAATGGTGATAGATGTGATCAGAGATATTGCAGAGTACATTCCACTTGACAAAGGACTTAAACTATCTGCTGAGGCACTTCTTGAAAGAGTTCTTTTTCCACGACCACAGCAAAGGGTGTTGGTATCACAGCTGAGTGGCGGCGAAAAGCGAAGGCTTTACCTTCTTACTATCCTGATGAAAAATCCAAATTTCCTCATACTGGATGAGCCTACCAATGACCTGGACATCCTCACGCTCAATGTTCTGGAAGAGTATTTGCTGGATTTTCCCGGATGTCTGATCATAGTCACCCATGACCGGTACTTTATGGATAAGCTGGTAGATCATCTTTTCATTTTGGAAGGCAATGGTGTGATAAGTGATTACAACTATACATATTCTGAGTATCGGGAACTCAAAAAAACAGAAGATCGGGAGAAACAAGAAACCAAAACCCAAGATACTCTGACAGCTCCATCAGAAGAAACGTCAAAAGGTAAAGCATCCTTTGAGCAAAGAAAAGATTTTGCACGATTGGAAAAAGAAATCAAAAAACTGGAAGAAAAGAAGGCCACGATTACTTCCACATTTGAAGATGCATCGCTCAGTCCTGAAAAAATCATGGAGCTATCCAAAGAGCTTGATCAAATCACTGTTCAACTAGCCGAAAAGGAAGAAAAATGGTTCGAATTGGCAGAAATGATGTGATTTCAGCTAAATTTTATCTTTTTTTTACAAATGGATTTAAACCTTTAACTGTGCATCATGTCCAAAGTGCATAATATTCAAAATTTGAAAATACCGGAAGATTTTGAGATATATTCAATGATATCATCACCTGAAACGCGCAATCAGGGATATCGTATGCTCGTACAAAAGTTTAAAGAAAAATTGTACTGGCATATAAGACGATTGGTACTTAATCATGAAGACGCAGATGATGTTTTACAAAACACATTTATGAAAGTTGTGAGAAACATAGATGGTTTTCAGCAGCAATCATCGCTATACACATGGATATTCAGGATTGCGACCAATGAAAGTCTGAATTTTATCAAAAGTAAAAAATCAAGACCTACCATGGAAATGAGTGATCTGGTTTACTTCAAGTCTGCAGGAGAAAGTCTTATGGATGCATCAAAAATACTTGATCTCTTGCAGGTTGCTATACAAAATCTTCCTGAAAAACAAAGACTTGTATTTAATATGAGATATTATGACGAGATGCCATACCATGATATAGCAGAGATCACCGAAACCAGCGAAGGAGCGTTAAAAGCATCTTATCATCATGCAGTCAAAAAGATAGAAGAATTTTTAAAATCCAAAGTAGAGTAAAAAAGACATCAATGAATCAAAATTATACATCAGAAGTAAAAGAAGAGTTAAAGATGCTCGCGCCTGTCTTGTCAGGATTGCCGAAAGCAAACATTCATAAATTGCCGGAAGGATACTTTGAAGACGTAGAAGAAAAAATAATGAGTCAAATATTGCTGACAAATTATGAACTCACGAAATCTGTACCGTCCGGCTATCTTGAAAAAGTTGAAGATGACATCTTGAGCAAAGTTATATCCGTACATACTGTTAAAGAAAATCGCATTGTTGGTATTTTGAAGTACAAAAAGCTAATCGCCTCTATTGCAGCAATGATGCTCTTTGTTTTGGCCACATGGTTTGTTTTCAACCGGGTAGAAGAGACATCAGGCGAAATCGTGATAAATGCAGAAGAACACGATACTTATCTTGAATATATCCACAAAAATATAGGTGATTATGATATCAATATGCTTGTGGACAAGGGACTTATTGCTGAAGAAGACCTGGTTATGGAATCATCTGTCTTCGAACAATTTGATGCAGAAGATACAACAACCTGGATGGAAAGTGACATAAATTTTTAACACATTTAATACTGATTTTTTTAAAAAAATATAAATTAAAACATATAAAATTTAATATCATGAATAAGATTAAATCATCATTTTTATTGTTTTTGCTTCTCGCATTTTTTATCACCAATGCTCAGGACAGGCAAAGCAGGGATCGTGTGAAAGATAAAATAAAAGCACAGAGAGTAGCGTATATCACCGATCAGCTTGATCTCAGCGAAACAGAATCTCAGAAATTCTGGCCTGTATATAATGCATACACCACAGAACTCGAAAATCTGAAGTCATCTCTTGATATTCAATTCAAAAGAGACCTTAGTGATAAAGAAGCTGAAGACATGCTGACAAGTATGCTGGACGGACGTGCAAAAGAAATCGAGATTCAGAAAAGATATGTTCAAAAACTAAAATCCGCTATACCAGCCAAAAAAATTGTAATGCTCTACCGTGCAGAAAGAGAATTTAAAGAAAAACTGATTTCAGGAGTCAGGGAAAGGAGAAAAGAAAGAACGAAAGGATAGAAATAATAAAATATTCTTCAATAATTGTAACCATATGTTCACACATGTCGTAATGAATTAAACAAATAAAATTTAACAAATTATGGCATCAGAAATTATTGCAACAATCGGTCTCTTCATCACCTTAATTGTGTTGATAGTATCCTATTTCAGAACCCGGCATACAGAAAGAATGGCACTCATCAATTCTGGAAGAACAGCCAGAATATTTGATGAGAAGGATGGAGAATCTAATGGAGCATTGAAACTTGGTTTGTTTCTCTTATCCATTGGTTTGGGTCTTTTGATAGGTTTGATTGTCGACAACATACTTAATTCAGAACCATCAGGAGTATTTGTAAGTATTCTTTCATTAGGTGGGATGTCACTCATCATTTATCACTTCTACATAGAAGGTAAGAGAAAAGAAAGAATTAAAGATCCGGAAGACATGGTATAGTCATCGGAAAGAAATGATAAGAAGCCTGGTTGTCTTCAATCAGGCTTTTTTTATTAACCCTGAATATATAACCGCTTGATCCTGGTGGAAATTCTGCTCAATATCTCATAGGGTATCGTGCCACAAGTTGTTGCCAGGCTTTCGACAGGTTTGTCTTTACCAAAGACCACTGCTTCATCCCCGACATTTACATCAGCTCCGCTGCCTAAGTCAATGATTGTCAAATCCATACATACATTACCTATGATAGGAAAATCGGCTCCGTGGATGTTGACACTATATCGACCGTTACCGGCATTTCTGAGCAGACCGTCGGCATATCCTATGTTAATGACAGCTATTTTGCCCGACTTTGATACCTGACCTCTTCTATTGTATCCTATGAAGGCATCCCTACTTACATCCTTTACTTGTATCACATTTGCTTTTAAGGTGTGTACTTTCTCAAGTTGTTCATTCAAAATGCCTGTACTATCGATACCGTATAAGCCCAATCCAAGTCTTACCATGTCAAAATGGTATTGCGGAAATCTGACAATGCCAGCAGAATTGAGAATATGTTTAAGTGGTTGATATCCCAGTGCCGATGTAAGGGTATCAAAATGTTTGGTCAAAAGCGCTACCTGATGCTCTGTGAATGCATCATCTCCGGCATCCTCACTGCTGCTGAGATGGCTGAACACCGAAGCCACCTTTATCAAACTGGTATTTTTAAGTTGCTCTGTTAATAAGGGAATATCATCACTCATAAACCCCATTCTGTGCATGCCTGTATCTATCTTGATATGGATTTTAAAAGCTGATTTATTGGTCAGTTTTAAATAATCGATCATTTCTCTTAACTGTTCATTGCTGTACACTTCCGGTTCGAGATCATAGTTTGCCATATCATTCACGCTATTGCGATCAGGGTTCAGGATGATGACAGGCAACTTTATACCTGCCTTCCTCAATTGGATGCCTTCGTCAATATATGCTACGGCGACATATGCCACCTTTCTATGCTCGAGAAATTTGGCCAGCTCTTCACTACCGCTACCGTAGGCTGAAGCCTTGATGACAGCAATGATTTTAGTGTCCTTTTTTATATATTGAGAAAAAACCCTGAGGTTGTGTCCCAAAGCTTGAAGATCGGTTTCTAGTGTGGCGGTATGTATTTTTTCTGAAAGAAAATCGACAATCTTTTCCAGTTTGAATATCCTGGCACCTTTTAGCAAGATCATCATTTGAGAAAGATCTAATTCATGAACTTTTTCTAAAAGTTTTTCGGTTGTTTTAAAATGCTTAAATGAGACATCCGGATTGAGAAAATTTTTCAGATACTCTACAATATTTCCTATACCTATGACATATTTGACCTTATGTTTATTGATAATATCTGCCAGTGCCTGATTTAATTCCGACTGAGTAAGCCCTGTCTGTAAAAAATCAGATATGACTACTACTTTTTCTCTCAGACCTGCTTGCTGCTCAACAAAATCCATGGCCATTCTAAAGGATTGTATATCTGCATTGTAAGTGTCATTGACCAAAATACTTCCATTGATCCCATTTTTCAGTTCCAACCTCATAGGCAAATTGTGTAAATGGAGCAGACCTGCTTTTGTATCTTCAATCGATACACCTACAACGAATAAAGCTGCCAGACAGTGTAAAGCATTGTCAATAGATGCCTTCTCGACAAAAGGAAGCTGGAACTTCAGAATTTGATTATTGTAATGTATTTTTATTTCAGTACCATGCTGCGTCTGTTTCATATCCTTGATGACAAAAAGGGTAGAATGTTCGCTCCAACCCCAGCTATATAACTCCTTATCCTCATACCACTCCCGAATGGCAAGACTTACTATGATATCGTCTTCCTCAAAAATGATTGCTTTGGCGTCTTTAAATAATAGCAGTTTTTCAAAAGTTTTTGATCTGTATTTTCAAAACCTTCAGCATGGGCGTCACCTATCATGGTGAATAAACCGATGTTGGGTTTTATCATTTTTTCCAGGGCTGCCATCTCCCCAACTTTTGAAATGCCTGCTTCAAATATACCTAACTGGTCGCTGTCCCTGATCTGCCACAAGGATAACGCTACTCCGGTTTGTGAGTTATAACTCTTGGGACTTTTAACTACTTGTCTGTCCGGGACAAGCTGTGACAACCATTCCTTGATGGTAGTCTTTCCGTTACTTCCAGTGATAGCCAAAACTTCTAAATCCGTAAATGAAGCCCTGTGATAAGCTGCTAATTTCTGAAGGGCCAGAAGTGTATTATCAACCTTATAAAAATTGATATCAGCATCAATAAGTCCTGTATCTTGGCTTACAACAATATTTTTTATGCCTTTTGACACTGCCTCTTGTATAAAATCATGGCCATCATTGATACTGCCGGACAATGCAAAAAAAATAGCTGAATCGGGAGTATTGACAGTGCGGGTATCGGTGGTGATAGTTTCAATTTCAAGTTCAGGGTGCGCAATCCAGATGGAAGAAACTTCTAATATTTCAGCAATTTCTCTGGCTGTATATCTTTTCATTTGCAAAAGTATTATAAATCAAATCCGATATCTTTCCTATAGTATTTATCCTCATATGTGATATGATCAGCACTTTGCAATGATATTTTGACTGCTTTTCGGAAGTCCGGATCAATGGTAGTGACTGCCAGCACTCTACCGCCATTTGTCACTAAATCTCCGGATTTTATGGATGTTCCTGCATGAAAAACTATGCTCTTGTCAATATCATTTATACCAGAGATAAGTTTACCTTTTTCAAATTCACCTGGATAGCCACCAGATACCATCATGACCGTAGCAGCGGATTCTTTTATGATAGCAATCTTTGTTTCGGCCAATTTTCCGCTTGCTGCATTGATGAAAATTTCAACCAGATCGCTTTTGATTCTTGGTATGACTACCTCCGTCTCCGGGTCACCCATTCTGCAATTGTACTCAATGACCATTGGCTGACCGTTGACACTGATCAAACCAAAAAATACAAAGCCTGTATAGTCCATCTTTTCTGACGCAATTCCTTTGATCGTAGGTTCTATGATCCGCGATTTAACTTTTTTCCACATGGCATCATCTACAAAAGGTACAGGCGAGACCGCACCCATCCCGCCGGTATTCAGGCCGGTATCACCCTCTCCCACTCTCTTATAGTCTTTGGCTTCCGGCAGGAGAATGTAGTCTTTACCATCAGTCAGAGCAAATACAGAAAATTCAATACCACTCAAAAACTCTTCGATGACTACTTTTTCTGATGCTTTTCCAAATTTACCATTGAGCAATTCTGCAAGCTGATTTTTAGCCAAGGTAAGATCATCACAGATCAAGACTCCTTTTCCGCCAGCTAGCCCATCAGCCTTCAACACATATGGTGGAAGAAGACTTTCCAAAAAGGAAAACCCTTCATATAAGGAAGATCTATTTACTTCATAATAGGCAGCAGTAGGGATCCCGTATTGCTGCATAAACCTTTTAGCAAATGCTTTGCTGCCTTCGAGCATTGCACCTGCAGCGGATGGTCCAATGATGAGTATATCTTTAGTTTCACCTGTTCTTATAGCATCAGTTAGCCCGTCTACCAGTGGCGCTTCGGGTCCTATCACCAGCATCCCTATACGTTTTTCGATACAGAATTGCCTGAGACCTCCAATATCAGATACCTCTATTGACACATTTTCCCCACATGTACCTGTACCCGGATTTCCTGGTGCTATATACAATTGTTTACACAATGGACTTTGTGCCATTTTCCATGCCAAAGCATGTTCTCTTCCTCCACTTCCTACTATAAGAATTTTCATGAATTTACCATTATTTAACAGCACAAAAGTACTGCTTAAAATTGGACAATGTATATACAGCGTATGTGGAAATTTACTTTTTTCAAGCTAATTTTCAGGGGTTTAGTTTGCTAAACAGTAATGTTAGATTCTTCGATAGTTTTAAAATGTGAACTCCTTGAGTTTATCAATTACATTTTTTTATTGTCCTGAAGGATTCTTATTACATCTTGCTCACTTATTTTGGTAATAGTCGCTAACACAGGTGTTGATAAATTATTTTCAAAACCATTAAGGATTACTTCGATTTTTCCTTCGATTTTTCCTTTCAATTCACCTTTTGCTTCCGCATCAGCGATGAGGGTCTTCTCTGTTCGGATACTATCCCAATACTTATCGTAAGCTTCCAATTCAGCTTTGGTATAACCGCTTTCTTTGGTTAGTTCAAGTGCATCGGCTATCTCTGGCACGGATTGCAATTCTTTAAGCAATACTTCATCTATCATTTCCTGACCGTTTTCTATTTCTGACATATAACGCATCCATAAAACGGTAAGTTTCTTTTCTGAGATATTTTTTTGTTTAAACTTCGGAATTTCTACAAATACCAACTGTAAGCCATCGATAGTTTTACTTTTATCTTCTGTATGGACTAACTTATAGTGGTGGTAAAAGCTATCAGATTCTGAATCAAATATTTCATTGATCAAACTTAAGGCATAGACTGGTTTCAGTCCTAATATAAACCTTTTCCAATTTTGGCTTGATAGACTTACAAATCATTCAGGAGCTCCAGGGCAAAGATCGGATCGTGATAGAGAGAAAGGCTTGATTTATTATAATGTTTTATTTAGATAAGGAATTTTTCTTTGTTTTTACCCTATCTAAATCTTTCCCTTATAAGGGAAAGACTTCATAAAGATGTCTTAACTAAACTACATTGTGTTTTAATTATTATTCTTTGATCATCTTATTATAGTTTTCAATGATTTTTTCGCTTTTCATCATTGATGTGCTATTTAGTTCAAATGCTTTTTTTTGATAAAATAAAGCTTCTTTCTCATTTCCAATTTTATGATGGATTTGCGCATAAGTATCGTAAAACGCTGGTATCTCTTTTTGTATGCTTAAGTTAGATTTTGCAATGATATCAATTGATTTTTTGGACCATATCAAGGCTTGGTTTAAGTAATATAAATCATTAGTTTTTTCAAAAACGGTATATGCCGCATTATTTAAATCCATAGCAATAAATTGAGATGGTGGAGAAAATTTAATTTTACCATCTTTAGATCTATTAGAAAATGCAATATTTCTTTGTTCTTCGTCAATTCTATTTAGATCTTCAATGGAGTTCTTCAGTAAATATTGATTACAAAAGTTAATCTGAGTTTGGATAAATTTTTCATCCATTTTACACTCTTTATAAAAATCAATCAACATTTTATCAGCATACTTCATACCTTCCGTAGAATAACTATATTGGTTTTTTGTAATAACCACCAATCTCTTCATCATATTCTCGTCTTTGCTTTCACGTATTAACGAATGAGAAATAAACCTAAATCTATTATTTATTTTAGCCCTTTCTTTATTTTCTAATAAATACCAAAGGCTATCTTTTATTCTTTGATCTATTGTATTTAGAAATTTGTAAGTATTTGAATAAATATTCGAACCTTGTCCTTGTAGGAAAATTATTGTTTGTTGGCTATTTAGTTCCTCGTTTGAAAGTTTTTTGATATAATCATCCATGATATCAATGGGATAATTATCTACTTTCCTCAATTTTATAATATAATCATATAGGTCTTCTTTTGTATCTGATGATAGATATTTTGATTTGGCTTTCATGATTGTTTCTAAATATTTTGCATTTTCGATGCCTTGATTAGCAAATTTAAAATATTCTTCAGGCACAGTAGCTGTAAGGTAAATTGTATTAAGCAAAAACCTTCACTATTAAAAATACTGTGATATCCTAACTGAAAAGATTTATAACTATTTAATATTTCTTCAAAAAGTGCTGATTTTCTTTCTGCTTTTATATTGATAAAGTTTGTGTTAAATTTTTCAGTTAACATAAAATTATTCATAGCAAATTCTCCAACTTGCTCGCATTCCTGACAATCATTTGAAAACGCGAATAGATGTATTAATTTGTTTTCTGTTTTTGCCTGCCTTTTTACAGAGTTCCAATCTTTAAGTTCACTAAATTGTACTTGGCAAATTAAATTATTTGCAAGTAAGAAGATTATAAACGTAACTAAATAATTCACACCTGGAAGTTTTAAAACAAATTTACAAAATATTTTTATAATTGTTAATTATTGTTTGATATTTTTATAAAATAATTTTCTATGCGTTTTTATTATAAATTGATTGCTAACTATTAATTAACCTGTTGCTCTGTTAAAAAAGCGATAAATAATGAAAAATATGTTGTGTATATCAATGTAATTCAGCAACTTAGCGTTAATATCTTAAATAATACTCTACTTTTGAAACTGTCTGTCCATAACATTTGCATCTCGACAATAAAATGTCTCCCAAAATTATCCACACACCGAACATCGACTATGGAGTTTTTGATAATGGGAATATCCGGTACCAATTCCGCAGGTAGATACTCGATAGATACGACACGCTGATCATCACTCAATGGCAAAAGAGCATTGAGAAAACTGGTCAGTATATAGGCATGGTTACCAAATACTTTCTTAAATACCAAATCATTTTTTGGGTCTAAATACCTCATATCCAATATTGCGCCCTTAAATTTTTTACAAAATCAACAAATTCATAGACTAAATTATCAGTATTTTCATGACCACCTCGCCTTTCAATGAAAATTGCCCCACTATTATCTACTCTTCTTACTTTTTATCCGGCCATCTGCCCGGAGTATATGGTGCTTTGTTTCTATTGAGTTCTGCTTCTATTTTTTCTGTTTTAGAGTGTAATTCCTTAATTTCAGGATATAACTCATTGTATTGTTTTTCTGCGATAGAAAAAGCATCTTTAAATGTCTGAGGCACGTCTGATGTACTATTCCAGATGCTGTAAACTACTCCATAAACCCTGTCACTGATCGCAGGCTTTGTTTCAAATTCTCTTCTGGCTCTGGTGTCATCACCATACATTTTGAGCTTTACAGGTATGATGTCCTTTTTGACAGCATTGATTTTTTGCAACATATCTGTCAATGGAGCGGGCATATCATGAATGGCGGTTTCAGCATTTTTCAACCTTGTTTCGATGTCACCTAGCAAGTTGCTTGTTGCACTGAGTTGTTTGACCATATCGCTGACTTTTGAATAAAATGCAACATTTTCTCCCATTTTTTTGGCAGGAAGGCTGGATTGATTCAGCAAGGTAGCTTTAAAAGACGTCGGTCCGGCCATTTTTGTCAGGACACCATCATGATATTTTGAAAGTGTGACCTGATATTCACCAGGCATGACGAGGTGCCCTTGAGGAGCTGCGCCAAATAACTGATCCGGCGCTGGTGTGTACCTTTGTGTGACAGGATTTGCTGGCGCGTATCGCATATCCCATGTAAATCGCTGCAAGCCTTTACCTGCTGATCTTTTGATGTGCCTGACTACATTTCCTGAAGCATCTGATATCGTAAACAACAAATAAGGATCTTCCTGAGTGTCCTCCAGTCTTAGGCTATCTATAGTAGGATAGTACACTTTTTCCTTTTTCTCATACGCTGCTTTTTCCCGTTCCTTTCTGATATCTTTCAGCTTTTTGGTCTCTTCATTTACATAATAAGTAATAACAGCTCCCATTTCAGGATTTGGAGTATTAAAATAATTGCTTCCCAGATGCCCTTTGTCTCTAAGGCCTAACGGAAACCTTGGTATGTACATAAGTGCATCTTTTACGGGAGCAATAATAGCTTCTTTTGCCAAGTCATCTTTTTTGATATGTCTGAGTGGTGAGTAATCATCCAGCACATAAAAGCCTCTGCCAAATGTAGCCAATACCAGATCATTTTCTCTCCTTTGAATCTCAATATCTCTTACCGCAATAGTCGGAAGACCACTACCTAATTTCAACCAATTAGCACCACCGGAGGAGCTGAAAAAACACCCAAACTCCGTACCCACAAAGAGCAAATCCTTGTCCACATGGTCTTCTGCTATTGAGTAAACACTTCCTCGAACTGGCAGATCCGAAGCTATATTCGTCCAGGTTTTTCCACCGTCCATGGTTTTAAGCACATATGGTTTAAAATCTCCGTAACGATGATGATTAAAACATACATAGGCTGTATTTTTATCATGAAGAGATGCAATAATCTGATGCACATAACTCATGGATGGTAAGCCTGATAAGTTGTCAAACTTTGTCCAGTTTTTACCACCGTCAGCAGTGTGATGAATCAATCCGTCGTCGGTGCCTACCCAAAGTACATTTTCATCCAGCTTCGATTCAGCTATACTTGTGGTCTGGCCGAAGATATCCGTACTTCCGTTTTTGGCGATGGCATCTACAGACCATATCTTGCCCATGACTTCGATTTTGTTTCTGTCTATCTGTCTGCTCAGATCAGGACTGATCACTTTCCAGCTATTGCCCTGATCATCGGTCCGGAAAACCTTATTTGCCCCAAAATACAATCTTTTGTTGTCAAACTGACTGATGAACAACGGCGCATCCCAGTTCCATCTGTATGCTTCATCTTTTTCTCCTTCTATTGGCTTTATGGGCAAGTATTCTCCACTTTTTCTGTCATATCTGACCAAACCACCGTACTGACTTTGAGCATAGATGATATTCGGATTGCTTTGATCTTCCTGTGTCTCAAACCCATCACCCAGAGATGTCACGTACCAGTCGGCATTGACGATACCATTGGCAGATGTAGTGCGGCTTGGTCCTCCAAGGCTCAGATTGTCCTGTGTTCCTCCGTGCACTGAATAAAAAGGATATTCATTATCCGTTGCCACTTTATAAAATTGGGTTACAGGAAGATTGGATTTGAAGTCATAGGATTTGGCGTGGTCATAAGTTTCATAAATTCCTCCGTCACAACCTACCAGCAAGTGATTCGGGTCTTTGGGGTCGATCCATATTTCATGATTATCGATGTGTTTGTTGATTTCTCCGAGATTAGATACCGTTTTTCCACCATCATAAGAAACTTTATAGTATGTATCCGTAATGAAGATTTTATCAGCATCATGCGGGTCACAAGTGACTTCCTGATAGTAATTACCTGATGTAAATGTGCCGCTTCTTTTTTCCCAGCTTGCTCCTTTATTGGTAGTACGGTATATCCCACCTTTACTATCATTGGCTTCTACTACAGCATATAGCATATCAGGATTGACAGGACTGATATCAAGCCCTATTCTCCCTATATCTCCTCCCGGCAGACCACCTTCGACCTTGGCCCAAGTGGCGCCTGCATCTGTGGATTTGTATATGGCTGATTCTGGTCCGCCTCCTATGTATGTAAACACCTTTCTCATTCTTTGGTGAAATGCAGCATACAACACTTTATTGTCTCTTGGATCCATGACAAGATCGTTGCATCCTGTGTATGCACTTACTGATTTGACGCAAGTCCATGTAGCGCCTCCATCTGTGGTCTTATACACACCTCTTTCGCCTCCTTCACTCCACACAGGCCCATAGGCCCCGACATAAACAACATTGGGATCTTTGGGATCGACTATGATCTGGGAAATGTGCTCAGAATTTTTTAAACCCATATTTTTCCAGCTTTTACCTGCGTCCATAGATTTGTACACCCCATCTCCATAACTCACTGAGCGCTGATTATTGTTTTCACCTGATCCTACCCAAACGGTACTGCTGTTATTGGGGTCAAGGGACACACACCCGATCGAATACGAACCCTCTCCATCAAAAATAGGGTGATAAGTGATACCTCGGTTGGTCGTTTTCCAGACACCTCCGGAAGAAGTTGCCACATAATATTCACTATGATTTTTGGGATTTACTGCAAAATCTGATACACGTCCTGATGTCACAGCTGGGCCTATAGACCTGAATCGGAGGTTGGCAAATAAAGATGTATTGTAAGGATTGTCCTTTTTTTCAATCTTTTCAGATTTATCACTTTTTTCAGTTTTTTCCTGAGTTTTTGATTTTTGACTATTTAATGGTGCAGTAAACGTTACCATTAAAGCAATGGCGACAAATGGAATGAATCTTCTTGACATTTTAAAAAATGGATTTAATGATGTGGAAATAAATAAATACTCAAATAAAAGGTCGAATTTAGCTATATGTTCATTCTATCTCAGATTTAAGAACAAATATCTTTATTTTTGACACATTTTATTAAAATTTCCTCTTCAAATGCAACCCAAAATAAATTTTACTGTCCTTCTCAATAGATAAAAGATGTATCAAAACAATAAACCCTTATCCAACAATAATTAAAAAACCAAGTGGTCATTCTGGCAGAAGATAAAATAGTAATAGATGGCTGTATAGCCGGAAAACGGGATGCACAATACCGATTATATAAAACATACAGTAAAGCGATGTTCAACATCTGTGTGCGTATGATCAATGATGTTAATGAGGCTGAGGATATTTTACAAAACGCATTTGTGGATATTTTTACAAAATTAAAGATGTTCAGATATGAATCTACACCAGGTGCCTGGATAAAGAGAATCGTCGTCAATCACTGTATCAATCATATCCGATCTAAAAAACAACTTCTTCTGTTGTCAGAACAGCTACCTGACATTACCGATGACTCCAACGAAGAAAGTGTCGAATACGATGTTTCTCTCATAAAAAATGCCATCGGTCAGCTACCTGACGGATACAGGTCCGTGTTTTGTCTGTATGCAATGGAAGGATATGACCATAGTGAGATTGCAGAAATTCTGGACATTAATGAATCTACCTCAAAATCTCAATACAGCAGAGCAAGGGGTAAAATATATGAAATATTAAAATCAAATGGAAGTATTGAAAAAATTTTCCAGTAATAAAGTAAAGTAAAAATGAATCAACTAGAAAAATATATCAAAGAGCATAAAACAGAATTTGATGACCACACTCCTGACAGAAGTATTTGGCTGAGTATTGAGAGTGAGATGAGTCGAAGTGAAAAACATAAAATCATAACCATAAAGCCATGGATGGCGGCAGCTGTTGCTGTTTTTGTGATGTGTTGTGGAGTACTGATAGGTTTGAATATCAAAAAAGTCATACCCAACTGGATTACGCCAGAAATTCAGATTTTCAACAACTGAAAGATACTGAAACTTATTACCAGACTCAGGTCAATCTTAAGTTGAATGAAATCAAAGATCCTGAATCTAAAACAAATGTCGTCAACGACCTGAAACAACTCGATGAAATATACGCTCAACTAAAAGCCGAAATCATCAGGTCTGGTTATGCCAATAGTGATATCATTATTCAGGCCATGATAAAAAATCAAAAAACAAAAACCGAAATTCTGGAAAATATTTTAAACAAACAAAACCAAATAAAAAATGAAGACCTCACACTTTAAGTCATGGATGCTATCTCTTGTTTTTTTATCCACTCAATTAGTTCCCCTCACTGGGGCTGGGCTGGATTTTGAACTCAAAAAAGCATACTCAAAAGAGTTTACCGCAGATAAAGCTACTCTATTGGAACTCAGCAATAGATATGGCAAGATAGATGTAAAAACATGGGATAAATCCGCTGTAAAAATGGACGTAACCGTTATCATCAAAGCATCATCCAAAAGCAAGGCAGAAGAAAAAATGGAACAAATTTCCATCAATCTGGCCAAAAACGGCAATAATATCACTGGTGTCACAGAAATAGGAAATAAAGAAAAGTCATGGTGGAGTGGATGGACCGATTTTGGAAATAACACCAAAATGGAAATAAATTATGAAGTTTATATGCCATCAGGAATGTCATCCATCATAGAAAACAAATATGGTAATATATATCTTCCGGATCTGAAAGGTAAGACAAGCATCAACCTTAAGTACGGGAATCTTCAGGCAAGAGATATCAGCAATGACCTGCTCATGGATATTTCTTACGGCAAAGCTACAGTGGGTATAGTCAGGAACCTCAGCGGAACACTCGCTTATTCAGACTACAGAGGCACTGCTGCTGCTGTAGTGATTTTGACCACAAAATATAGCAAAGTCAACCTGGATAATGCATCCACACTGACGGCAAGCAGCAAATATGATGGATACAAACTGGGCAGTATAGGCACCATCACACTCACAGGGGCTTACGATGATGTACAGATACAGTCAGTCAACACTGCCACCATCAATACCAAATATACTGGTGTGGATATCTCATCTCTAAGCACTACTATGACCGCAGATATCAGTTATGGAAGTCTCAAAATAGAAAACCTCAAAACAACAGTAAAAAGTATTACTGTAAATACCAGTTATGCACCTGTCAAAATTTATGGTACAGTTCCTGCAAAAATTGACATCAGCGGCAAGTATTTTGATGCAGACCTTGGAAGTGATTTTATTTCAAGACACAATGTAAAAGATGGCTCCACCAGAGAAATCAAAGGATTTAAAATCAGTGAAAAAGCGTCAGCAGATATTAAAATAAAATCCAGTTATGGTGATGTGATCATCCGGTAGAAATCATTGTAAGCAGAAAAAAAGGGGCTTAATTGCCCCTTTTTTACTTAACAAATTTTTAATAATATAATTGAATATAAAATCTGTATTTTATCTTTTCAATATGTACCTAGCTGTAAGTGCACCATAACCGCCTCTGAATCTATTGTAAGAACCTGTGTAATCCCAGGAATCTAATAGTACAAAAGTTGGTGCCCAGTCAACACTTACATTAAGAGGAATGTTGTCAAATGTATAATCAAGACCTAAAACACCTGAAACACCAACTTCATAATAATTATCTAAACCAGCAACACCATAATCCCAAGTGGTGAAAGAACCACCAAAGCCCCAATACCATGTAAGTCTTTCAACAGAAGTTATAGGTTTGTGCTTTAAGTAATAAGCCCCGGCTGCAATACCGCCCCATCTGATACCTCCAAAAATGTCTAATAACCAATCAAACCATAACCGAGCTTTGCTCCAATCGCAGATTTGTAATCCTGAGCCTGAACAGTAGAAGCCATCATAAAAAAGGCAACAAATGCCGTAAAAATTCCTTTTTTCATTTTCTTTTAATTTTTTGGTTAATAAATGACAAATTTAAAATGATTTTCTAAAAATATATTATGATTTATACTAAAATGTATCGTGCGACCAGTAATTAGTGGTTTTTACCTACTAAATGGTGAAATTCTTATATAAAAAATGTAAAAAAAGAATCATCTCATTATCTTAAACTACCTTTTCTTCTTTTTTGTTTTGCCAGAAGATGCATTACTACTACCATTATTACTTCCAAAAGCAAACTTACCGCCTATACCTACCGATACCAGCCCTATATTGTCAACTCCTGTAGCACCGACCTGATAATATCCTATATCCAGGCCAAACTTATGCCGCGATCCAAAGAGAAATCCAAAATTTCCACCAAGATAGTTCCAACCTTCCGTACCACCTATTGTCGTGAACTGATATATAAATCTTGGACTTGCATAGATTGAAAATTTTTCTGTAGGGTGGAAACTGGTATATAAAGGTAACTGCACATTCCAAAGTCCAGTGATCAATCCGAAAGTACCTGCTTCTGCCCCAAGGCCCAATGCGAATTCAGACGACCTGTCACCAATCAACTGATATTTTGCGCCAACCCCTAAGTTGAGATTGGTGTTCATGCGCAAGGTTACATCCAGTTTCTCAGTAGCACCATACTTGCCTGCAAGTTCGATATTCGGGAAAGCGAATCTCGGAATTTCCTCAATTTCATCCAACTCTTCAAGATCAGAAAATGTCGGTGATTGCGAAAAATTGAGTGAAATCATGGCTTCCCCATTGCCTTCGCCTACCGATCTGCCGTCCTGATATCCGGTGAGTGAAGCACAGCTTGAAAAATAAAGTACAGCAAAAATAATATTACTTAGATATAAAATTGATGTTTTCATGTTGGTTGGAATTTTATAAATAATTCAATCAAAGGTAAAAAAAAATAAACGGAATCAAAATTTATCTAAATAATATTATAATTATCAATGATTTTTTTTAGAAAAAAGTAAAAAGATAATTCTGAGTAATTAATTTTACACTTTTATAACATTATGATTAAAGGATATTTATATATTTTTATTGATATAATATTGGTATTGTTATTTTCAGTATTTATCATTAAGGTATCATATACTCAGCCGGTCTTCGAAAACAAAACAAGGCTCTACAAAAAATCACTTCCCAGCAGAAGCGTAATACCCGGAGGTATCCTTGACCTTGATGGCGATCTTGTGGATGATATAGCCATTTTAGATCGTGGTATCTGGTTAAAATCATTCATCAGTAGTGGCCGGCATTTTGGTATCAAGTTGACTGATTCCTTAAGATTAGCTCAAAACAGCGAAATCACCCTTGCCGCCGGTGATCTCAATAATGATGGTACACCCGAAATCATCACAAGTGGCGAATATAGCCTGATCAATGTGAGTTCTTTTATAAATAACAAAATCACAAAAAAAGCCTTCCAATCGGGCATTTATGCTCAAGGGTCCAACACCATAGATATCAATAATGATGGATGGCTTGACTATTTCCTGACCAATGATGATGGTCCAAGTCGAATCTATCTAAATGACAAAAATGGAAACCTTATTTTGACACCGGTCATTGACTTCATGAAAGGTGACACCACAGATGGATCAGGAAATTATGGTAGTGTCTGGACAGATGTTAACGGCGATTTTCTACCAGATCTGTCCATTTCCAAATGCAGGGCTTATATTACCAGAGCTGATGATCCGCGCAGGATCAACAGATTATACATCAATAGGGGTAACGGTTTCTTTGAAGAAAAAGGAGCAGAATTTGGATTAAACAGCGGCGAACAATCATGGGTTACGGCTTTTGGAGATCTGGACAATGATGGAGATCAGGATGCCTTTGTAGTCAACCACTATGCACCTCACATACTTCTGGAAAATGTGGGTAACCAGAAATTTGTTCCGGTAACCAAGGGTCCTGCTATCTCTTCCTTTGGTTTTCAGGCTATCATGATTGATCTGGACAATGACGGTTTTCTGGATATCGTCACTGCTGGTGTAGATGGTGCCATCATCTTTCACAATCAGGGCAATATGACATTTAAAATCCTGAGAGATGTTTTAGGGCCGAATCTGCCAAGGTCACTGACTGCTGGTGATCTTAATGATGACGGTTTTCCCGATATTTATGCACATATCAATGAACCAATCAATCTGCCTGGTCTCAAAGATGACGAGCTTTGGTTGAACACACCAAACCAAAACCATTTTATAAAATTAAATCTGGAAGGTAACAAATCCAACAGATCATCTGTTGCCGCTCATATCTCTCTTTTTACACCTAAAGGAGTACAAATCAGATATGTCAAAGGTGGCGAAAGTTATGGCATATTTAACTCCTTCCAGCAAATTTTTGGTTTAGGTACTTCGGATAAGATAGATAGTGTGCGGGTCCGATGGCCATCCGGGATCACGGAGACTTTCACTCAACTAAAAGCTGGCAATACTTACTTCATTCAGGAGGGGAAATGCATCACTCCACATCTTCCTGTCTATAATGATGAGATAATATGGAAAGGAAACGCTGTTTCTTTGGTCGCGCCGACAGGCTATACTTCCTACTTATGGAATAACGGGAGCACCACTTCCAGAATTGAAACCAACATTCCTGCAAAGTATTTTGTCAAAATGACAGATTCTAAAGGATGTACCACCATTTCTAAGCCTATAAATGTAATATCAGGATGCTTCTCACCAGGTACCAAACTGATCAATGATGTACGTGAAGTAAAAATTTGTAAAGGAACATCAGTAGAAATCGCATCTGTAAAAGCTGACAAATACCAATGGAGCAATGGAAGTACTGATCAAAGTATGCTGATCAATAAATACCAGACATTGACACTTGCATCCACGGATTATTGCAATACAACTTTAACTGATACCATCAACATAAAAATGGTTGAATTTGATTGGTCTCTCAAAGGCGACTCTATCAAAAAGGGAAGTACAGCAACTTTAAAATCCAATTTGCCGATGACCCAATGGTTTGAATATCCTGATTTAATAAATCCTGTATTTACCGGTCCCTTATATAAGACTATACCTCTGGATTCTACCACCAAATATTTTGCTCAGGCTAGTGAAGTCATCGATCTCAAAACCAAAAAAGTGGGAGCTTCCGCCTTTCCTGTTGCAGATTTGTATGGCGCCAATACTCTTGCTGGTGGCTTAGTCTTTAACGTCGAAAGGTCTTGCATTATCAAATCAGTACTTGTCAATTCTGATACCAAAGGAAAACGAAGAATCATTATTGCGCATAAAGATGGAAATATACTGTTTTCAAAAGATATACTGATTGATGTCGGTACTTCCAGAATTCAGCTTGATGCAACTTTACAACCAGGCATCCAATATAAAATGTACACCGATGAAGACTTCAACATGAAGGAGCTAGGATACAAATCTCCCAGATTGGTACGAACATTTAACAATACCCAATACCCATATCTTATTGATAATGTACTCACAATTAATGCTTCCACTTTTGGTGCTATTTATTACTACTATTTCTATGACTGGGAAGTGCATTATGATCATGTGGTATGTCAAAGTGAATTAAAAGAAGTCATCGCTTATGTCGATAAATCTACTTCCACAAGTGAAGATTCAGATAGAAAATCCACATTTAAAATATCGCCTTCTCCTGCGTTTGATAATATCACCATCATTTTTCCTGAAAAAAGCAAAATAGAGAAAATCAATATTCAGGATATAAGCGGAAAAATCATCAAATCTTATCCGTTAAAAGAGTCTTCCATAGATATTAGTAATTTTGCACCTGGCATTTACTTCATCAGTGCATATTCGGATAACAGGGTGATTACTCAAAAATTTGTAAAAATATAATATCCCTCATCGCCTTTTTGATTTAAAAAAAGTTGTCATGAGGGCTTCACACTCTTCATGCCTGATACCATATTCCAGTTTTGTAGTCGGATGTAATAA